>JASJEK010000054.1 GCA_030064915.1 Xenococcaceae cyanobacterium MO_234.B1 | reverse complement strand
TTTCCAAGAGGATTTGAGCTAATGTTGCCAATAGTTCGCGATTTTCTTGCAGAATCTCTAGGGCAACCTGATGGGCACCATCAATTACCGCTTTAACTTCCCGATCAATTTCTTCCGCAATCAGAGGACTAACCTGACGGCGAGGATTAGTGATACCTTCGAGAAACTGCTGCTGGATTTTTTCAAAGGCAATCGGACCTAAGCGATCGCTCATCCCATAGAGAGTAACATACCGTTCCGCAAAGTCAGTGGCTTTTTGAATATCATCACTAGCTCCCGTAGATACCTTACCAAATGTCAATTCTTCCGCAGCACGTCCTCCCAGTAGGGTGGCAATGCGACCGCGAATTTCATCTTCGATCATTAAAAAACGGTCTTCTTCTGGTAGCTGTAAGGTATATCCTAATGCTCCAATCCCACGAGGCACGATCGAGATTTTTTCTACCTTATCTGTACCAGGCATCAGCGACCCTACAATGGCATGACCAACTTCGTGATAAGCTACGGTTTTCTTCTCAATTTCATTGAGTACCCGGGATTTCTTCTCTAATCCCGTCAGAATTCTTTCTGTGGCCTCATTAAAGTCTGACATGGTTACGGCAGGGCGATTTTGACGAGCAGCTAATAAGGCTGCTTCATTGATTAGGTTGGCCAAATCTGCGCCAGCAAAACCAGGTGTCCGAGCTGCTAGTTTACCTAAATCCACATCCCCAGCTAATTTTACATTTCTGGCGTGTACCTCTAAAATTGCCAGTCTTCCCGATTTATCGGGGCGGTCTACCACAATACGGCGATCAAAACGACCGGGACGCAACAAGGCAGGATCGAGGACTTCAGGACGGTTAGTAGCAGCCAGGAGAATTACTCCTGCATTGGGTTCAAACCCGTCCATTTCTGCCAATAATTGATTGAGAGTCTGTTCTCGTTCGTCATTACCTCCCATAAATGTGCCAGAAGCAGCACGAGACTTGCCCAGAGCATCTAATTCGTCGATAAAGACAATAGCAGGAGCTTCTTTTTTAGCCCGATCGAATAAATCCCGAACTCGCGAAGCACCAACCCCGACAAACATTTCAATAAATTCTGAACCAGAGATACTAAAAAAAGGAACTTTGGCTTCTCCTGCGATCGCTTTTGCCAGCAAAGTCTTACCCGTACCTGGAGGTCCTACTAACAAAACTCCTTTGGGTATTTTGGCTCCCAAACGCATATATTTAGCCCCATGTTGCAGAAAATCGACTATTTCACGCAGTTCGGTCTTAGCCTCCTCTACTCCTGCCACATCATCAAAAGTAACGTCCACACTTCCTTCTGAGTAAATACGGGCCTTGCTTCGACCGATGGCAAAAGGACTTGGCCCTCCTTCTTGACCGCGACTGAAAAGTAAACCGCCGAGATTGATGATTAAAAATAAGAAAAATAATAGTTTGACAAAGCCCCAAAATCCATCACTATCACTTGCCGGAATAGCGGAAAATTCTACCTGATGTTTACGCAAAATCTTCGGTAACTCAGTATCCTGCGTCACTGGTACTGTAGTAAAAACCTGTTCTGATTCCTCTCCAAATCCTTCTGATTTGAGAAAGTACTCAATACGATTTGGGCTAATAATAACCCTCTCGACGCGATCGCTTTCTACTAAGTCAATAAACTCACTGTAGGGCTGAGACTGGGGTAATTTTGCTGGAGGCAAAAATAAACTAAATAGAATTAAGAATGTTGATATCCAAATTAGGGTCCAACCGACTTGGCTGGATTGAGTTTGACGATTTCGATCTGGGCGTTTAGGCATAGGTACCACTCCCATAAATGAAGATTTTTAATAATAAGACCCTACTAAAGTTTTTTGAGTCTCAAGAGACAGCAGCTCGCACACTTCTTGGTCAGTTATTGGGGTAAAATCTTCGTACCAGAAGCCCACAGCTTTACAATCCTTTGGTGTAATTAGACAAGTAATATCATCTACCTGGGTTTTTAATTGTTTGAGCGCTGACAAAGATGCAACTGGAGTAGCAATAATAATTTTCTCTGGTTGGTGTTGCTGTAAAACAGTCACCGCAGCGTGCATAGTCAAACCCGTGGCTATGCCATCATCAACGAGAATAATCGTACGACCGCGAATTTTCAGCATGGGACGAAAGTTGCGATAGCAGCGATCGCGCCATCTTAATTCAGCTTTGGCGCTAGCAGCGATCGCCATAATTGGTTCTTGATTAACTCCGTGAATTTGAGCCGTGTTTTCATCAATAATAGTGATGTTGCCACTGTAGTTATGCACCAATGCATCTTCGGCGACTGCACCTACTGCTATTTCTGGATTTTGAGGCAGACCTAATTTTTTTACTAGACAGACATCCAAAGCAAGATTCAAATTCTTGGCAATTTCATATGCCACTGGTACGCCACCGCGAGGTAGTCCTAGCACTATTGCTTGGGGATGATTGACATAAGCAGTAAGTTTTGCTGCTAACCTGCGACCTGCTTCTTTCCTATTAGGCAAGATCATGTTCATCAAGATCATGTTCATTTTGTTTATCTGCCTCAACCGCTCTAGTTCCAACATAGCTCGTAAGTTTGAGGAAGTTGTGAGAGTGTGACCCCTGACTGCCTGAAGGGGATGGAAATTATCCCTCGGTTCTCTAAATAATATTGATTAACTAATATTGATTAACAACTGTTAATTCATTAGACTTTTAATAGCTTATGGTGAAAAAGCCAGTTTTATTAGTATCGGGCTTAAAGATACCGCTAAAAATAATCAGGCAGGGCAAAACTTTCACATTTCACCCTGCCTATTGCTTTCTATTTTATTGTTCAGGGTTTCCTCCTTAAAACTTATTGTTCCCCGAGTTTAGGTTGGCTACTTTTCACTATCTAGTTATTTCCTTTTCAAGGATTTTGATTTAGTTTTGCTCCTAAAGAAGCGTAACTACATACAGCTTATGATGGAAATAGAGTGAACCCAACTCTTGTTTATATAATAGCAAATCATATTAATCACCTTGGCTAATGATGCAGTTTTTTTTACATAATTAAACATTATTCTTTTTCGTAATCTAATTTTCAGAAATCTAATTTTCAGAACAATGATCCCTCTCTTAAGGCATTTAGCTATCGTTAAATAAAAACTTATTGCTTTTTGGGAACTAGCTATGCGTGCCATGATTTTAGATAGGGCAGGTCAATCATTACGAGAAGGAGAGCTACCTGTACCAAAACCACAATCGGGACAAGTATTACTAAAAGTTCATGTCTGCGGAGTGTGTCGAACGGATTTGCATATCGTCGATGGGGAACTAGCTAAACCGAAACTTCCCTTGGTGTTAGGTCATCAAATAGTTGGTACGGTAATAGAAACTGGAAAGGGAGCGACTAAATTTTCTCTAGGTACTCGCGTTGGTGTGCCTTGGCTGGGTCATACTTGCAATTGCTGTCGTTATTGTTTAAGGGGAAGAGAAAACTTGTGCGATCGCGCTTTATTTACAGGCTACGACCTCAATGGCGGGTATGCTGAATATGCTGTTGCCGACGAAAGCTTCTGCTTTCTGATTCCTGAAGATTTTCCTGACTTACAAGCAGCACCATTACTGTGTGCAGGGTTAATTGGCTATCGTTCTTATCGCATGACGGAAGATGCCGAACGGATCGGTTTTTATGGCTTTGGTGCAGCAGCCCATATTTTAATTCAGGTAGCTAAGTATCAGGGTAAACAGGTTTATGCTTTTACTCGTTCGGGAGATACTTCTGGACAACAGTTTGCCCGCCATCTGGGGGCAGTTTGGGCTGGTGGTTCTGACGAATTACCCCCAGAAAAGCTAGACGCAGCAATTATCTTTGCACCTGTAGGTAAATTAGTTCCTGCTGCTTTAAAAGCAGTCGCTAAAGGTGGCATAGTAGTTTGTGCGGGTATCCATATGAGCGATATTCCCAGCTTCCCCTATGAGATTTTGTGGGAGGAACGAGTTTTGCGCTCTGTTGCTAACCTAACTCGCCGAGATGGTGCAGAATTTTTGGCTTTAGCCCCCCTAATTCCGATTCACACCGAAGTTACTGCTTTCCCCTTATCCGAAGCAAACGAAGCCTTGAATGCTTTGCGGACTGGTAAAATTAATGGTGCAGCAGTGCTGGTAGTCTAACAAAAATAAAACTAAACAGCGACAAAATCACTTTCGGTTAGAGTCGTGGTATCGAATCCCGATAAAATAGCCAAAGTTTCATCAGTAGCGGTAACAAAAATATTGCCCTCGCTAAAAGACAAGTCCCTAAAGGTTAGACCGCCAGAGAGCATAATGCGATCGATTCCAGCTTGGAAGTCAGTAATCCGATCCGTCCCAAAATCTAAAGTTAGCTTGAATATATCTGCACCCACGCCGCCAGTTATGGTGTCATTGCCCGCACCACCATCAATCAAGTCGTCCCCTTGATTCCCTCGGACAATATCATTATCACTGCCACCATTGAGAGTGTCATTACCCAGATTTCCCCAAAGCTTGTCGTTACCGTCGCCACCCAAGAGATAATCTTCATCAGAACCACCCCAAAGATAATCGCGATCGCTACCCCCAATTAAAATATCTTTACCTGTATTGCCTAATAACCGATCGTTGCCGTTGTCACCAAACAGCAGATCGTCTCCTGCGCCTCCTCTGACATAATCGCGATCTTCACCGCCATTGAGAATGTCATTACCTTGATTTCCCCATAGTCCATCGTCTCCTGCCCAACCTTCAATTCGGTCATCCCCATTCCAGCCCACAATTAAGTCATTCCCAGCCAAGCCATCTATGTTGTCTTTTGCCTGAGTGCCAAACAGAAAATCTCTCTCTGCTGTACCGACAATCTCGTTAAAAGTGAGTTGGGGTATTTCCCCGCTAATGGTTTGAGAAATAGTATCTGCAAACAGAGCGTGTCCTTCTGTAGTCGGATGAAAGATATCCCAGAAGAAAAATCCCGTTGTTACAGTGGGGTCTAATCCTGATAACAATAGAGGGTCGGTGACATTACTCAAACCAAATTCCTCTGGATTAGCTGCAATGGCTTCAGTCGTGGAAAATAAATCGACCTCTATAACTTGAGCCTCAGCAGGAGCGGCAACCAACTCAAGATTATCTAATGCCAATGATAAACCGCCATTAAAAGCAATGCTAATTGCAGTTGCTTCACCTTGAAATTCGGCACTGAATGGTAATCTACCCAGGGAGGGCATATTAGGCACGACTAAATTCTTTGCACCTAGATCTGTCAAACGAGTAACACTATCGACAAGATTAGTAAATCCTTGTTCGATTAACACTGCGGGATCTGCGAGGATACTGCCACCGAGATAATCTAGAAAATCATTAGGTCCTGCCCAGACTACATAAAGTGCGTCGGGATCTGCATTGCCAGCATCAATACTACTGGCAAAAACATCAATTTGGTTTGCCAATCCTGGTAAAGTTACATCAGGTAACAAAGGAGCAATATCGTCATTATTAGAATTACCCGTTCCGGTTCTTGCACCACCGACTGCGAAGTTATTACCTTCCTCATCATCATAGTAAAGATCTAAAGTCAGTTCTAAATCTTCGGCTAAGTATTCAAGAGCTACGGGGCCGTTAGAAAAACGACCTGAATCGTAAGGTGGATCGGGGGGAATTATGCCCCCAGTGAGGGTAAAAGAGTTGCCAGAATCGGATAAACTATCTCCGAAGACGACAATCTGGGTTATATTGTTTAAATTCAACATTTGATTTCTAACTCCTGCCGTTAATTAACCTAGACTAAAGCTCCTTTTATTATCTTGCGAGTGGGAAGACCCCCAGCGTAGCTGGCGGGATGAGAACGAGCGCGATAACTTTAAGGGGTAAGCTTTACACTTTTGAATTGAAATTTTCATATACCAAGGGGTTGAGCTATTGTATTCTTAAATAAGAGGCAAAGGTATTTAACCTCTTAAAAAACCTTGTAGTCTTGCGACTAACGCACCTTGGCAACTGAATATATTGGGTTCTGTACAGAAAAGGTTGTACAGGTAAAATATTCAACCAACAAGCACAGAGAAACACAATTTTTCGTATTCTCAGGTAAGGGAGGGCATCCCTAAACCTGCTCTGCAATGGGCTAAACGCTTGGGGAGAGAACCATCTCTGGACTAACAACCGCAAGGAGGTTAGTTTAAGTGGACTCGTTGAACCAAGAACCTCTAGATTCTTCGGAATCCCCCCGCTATGCGGGCGGGAGGATGTCAATCAGTTTGTATTTCTTCAATCACATCCCAGGCTATTTCACTCTCTCGATCTATCTGTTCTTGTGGGTCAGAGACTACACGACTATGTAAAAGAGCTTCGTGAATCTTTGCCGATACTGGATCGGAAGCAGTTTTTCTTGCTACATTATATTTCATTAGTATATCTGTTACTGAAATCATCCCCAAAAGTTGTTCTTGAATCACGGGGGCTCTTCCAATCCCAGTTTCAGCAAACAGTCGCGCTATATTTTCAAGGCTGAGATCGGGATTAACTACAATACAAGGCTTAGTCATGATTTGATAGACCATGATCTGTTCGGGATCTTTCTCTTTAGCTGTTACTTGGTAAACGATATCTGTTTCGGTAATAATTCCGTAAGTATCTTCCTCATTACTAGGTTCGACTATTAATGAACGTACTCTTTGATCCTGCATTAAAGCGATCGCTTCAGTTATCGTTGCCAAACTGTGAATCGTAAAAACTTTGGTAGTCATGATGTCGGCTGCTTTCATTTCTTTTCTCCCTTTGATTTCCACCTAACTATTTACCTACGAAAATACTTTGACCATAGATTAAAGATTAAAGCTCCAGCAAGCGCCCCGCAGACTTTGGAGGGGCTGTCTCTTGAATCGAATTCAAGACGGCGGCTCGCTTGCTGCCGATGAAACCTCAGCAGTTGCCGCCTCAGCAAGTATCGCCCCGTTCGTTTTACAAGTCCGCATCGCCTGGGGAGACCCCAGGTGTTTATGACGGACGTGGCAGAGTAACGCTGACTTCACTTAATTTATAGAAAAATAACTTGAGAAACTTGTGAAGAAGTTAAGTAGTAGTCTGTCAAAAACCCCATCTTATCGATTAGTTACATTAAGCTTTTGATAAAGATAAAAACTGATAAAACAAAGGTGAAGACCAATAAGAATGAGAGGCAAATAATTATGAATAATGTCTCTGTTGCCTTGATGACTGACGAAGACTGGATTAACCAAGGTAAAGCCGATGCGTGGGAGGGAAAACCTAAACAAACCCCAGAACACGATCCTCAAGCAGCCAGTATGTATGACTTGGGTTACTGTGAAGGAGAAATTGAGCGATCGCCACTTAATTGTAAAACTAAGAGTCTAGATCGGTCTTTAAAGTAGGGTGTAGGGGGTTGGGTGTGGGGTGTAGGGAAAATATTTTCATCCCTAGGTTGTGAACAGTGTGCATGGCATCTGTTGCATAATTGAACCTCCCATCGTCAGAGACGAGGGATTCCCTTTTAGACTCTTATCTAGTCTGCTTTGGTACAAACGATATGCTATCTTCCAAAGTTTAAGACCCCGACAGACCGCCATGGAGAGGGCTGTTTCTTGAACGAGTCGCTCATGGGGGAAACCCCCAAGACCGCGCTCGTCCGCTTGTTTAACGTTCACGGGCGCACCGACCGCAAACGGAACTAAAATCTATTTAATTTTTTTGGCTGTGCATTATCATTGCTAAACCTAATAGCCAGTCGCGTCACCATTACAATTTCTAGGGCGATATTTGTTCCGACGATCTGAGGTAAGGGAAGCCAATCCCTAAATTTTTTACTGCGCTTAACCGCTTTGAATATTGTACTACAAAAGTATGGAATTAGATATAGAAATTTTGACTGAATTTCATCCCTTCACGAGACGTGAGGGTCTTCATTCAGAAGAAAGATAAATTTTCAATCTCTGATAAATTAGCGCTCAAAATGTAGAAATAATAGAAGGTTGAACGCCGATATGTTTAACTACCAATTGATGTAACCAGATATTCCATGTTGCCATAGTTACGGCGGTAGCGATCGCTGCTCCCATAATTCCTAGAGTCGGAATTAAGATGCCATTGAGCATCACATTAAGTATGGCACTACAGCCAAATACATAGGCACACTTGTTATGATGTCCTGTCATTTCCATGAGATAGCCTACCGACCCTGTTCCCACATTCACTAACTGCCCTAAAATCAGGATGGTCATTTCCCAACGGGCAGCAACAAACTCACTGCCAAATAAACCTAAAACGCGATCGGCAAATACAATTAAAAACAACGCAAAAACTAAAGAAGGATAAAATAACCAACGAGCAACCGTAGCAGTTAGTTTTTGTAATCCCTTGTAGTCTCCTTGAGCGTGTAAAGTAGCAAACATGGGAGCAGCGATCGCATTTACGGCAGCCAGGATAAAACTGACTGCACTAGCAGTTTTAAAAGCAGCACTATAGATTCCCACCTGAAAAGAACCTAAAATTGCCCCCGTCATTATAATATCTGTTTGGGAAAGAACCACAAAAGCCCCACCATTAAATAGCAAGGGTAAGGCAACCGCAAACCATTCTTTGGGAGAATAAATAGGCTGAATATTAAAACACTGCCGTGGCATTTGCTGACTAAATAACCATAACTGAGATACTAGAACCAAAGACAAACTCAGGAACGCGATCGCAAGTGCCTTACTGCTGGATAGATGATGACGATAGTAAAATGCGCCCACAACTACTAATAAAGGAAACATCACCTTGGATGGGAAATAAGCTAAAGCCATTCGCTTGATCCCCCTTGCCATTTCCTGTTGATGTCTAATTAATGCCCAGAGGGGAACTGTACTGATACCTAATAAGAAAGAAACTAGGGCAACTTCAGAGTTATCTCTTTGCCAGCTAACCAGAATAGCTATACCAATAAAGGCAATCAGAATACTACTAGTAAACACATAACGCCAACTACCCCATACTATACCCCGTAATTTTCCCCAATCCTCTTTGACACTATATTCAGGGATAAATCGCAACAGACAATTAGGCAAACCTAAGCCAGCTAAAAAACCGAGAAATGTACCAATACTGATAACATAATCATAAACTCCATACTGAGTTGCTCCCATCCACCGCGCCAATAACACTTGCATGGCGTAGGAAACAGCAATTCCAGACAATTGTAATCCCAAAGCGATCGCTGCACCCCGAAACAGAGAAAGGAGCAAATCCGATTTAGCAAACTTGTTTTTAATTGGCATTGCCCACCCTTGTATCAATTACAACCTAATATAATGGTTCTCAAATCGATGAGTGAATATCAATACTACGAATTCCAAACAATTGATCGGCTACGTGCTGCCTTATCAAAAAGAAATCTCGAAAAAATCATAACTCCGAACTCCCGTAAGGAACGATGCAATATATTTATCTCCATGGGTTTGCTTCTAGTCCCCAATCTTATAAAGCTCAATATTTAAAACGTTGTTTTGCTACTGTAGGGATTGATCTGGAAATTCTCGATCTCAATCAAGGGGATTTTAGCAACCTGACTCTAACAAGACAAATACAACAAACGGTTGTAGCTTTTAAAACTAATGATACGCCTATAACTTTAATTGGATCGAGTTTTGGTGGTTTAACTGCTACTTGGGTAGGGGAGAAATACCCCCAAGTTAAACGTTTAATTCTTCTCGCACCTGCTTTTAATTTTCTTTCCCACTGGTTACCACAATTGGGAAAAGCTCAAGTAAAACAATGGCAAGATTCTGGTTATATGTCAGTTTATCATTACGGAGAAGATAAGTTATTACCCCTCAGTTATCAATTTGTGGTGGATGGGGCAAAATACAATCAAGCTTTATTACAAAGAAGTATTTCCACTTTAATTATTCATGGAAAAAAAGATGAGACGATTCCTGTTGAAGCTAGTATCCAATATGCCAGAAACCACGAGCAAGTAAAGTTATTAACTCCAGATAGCGATCATAGTCTTCATGAAGAAATGGAGGATATTTGGCAAGAAATTCAGCTTTTTTGTTCTCTATAAAAAAAACAATATAAAAAAAACAAAACGACTATGGCATAAACCATAAATCGCTACTTCTGTAAGTGTGAGAGAGAGTATTTAGTTAAGCTTATTACAATTCGGAGAGGGACAGAGCGTCAATGCTAATAGACAATTCAATATAGAAATAGTGATTAAACTACAGTTAGCACCTGCCCCTCTAGATTTGTCGGAACTACTATGGTCAAAAATTCCGAATTAGATCTCGAGTAATTAATAGGTAAAAACTAGGATTAAAATAGTTGGTTTACAATTTAAATTGTCCCACATATCATTCCTAATTTAGTTTAGATAATAACTAGAACACCAATTCTGGCTAAGATTATGGGTTGCAAAACTAACATTGTGAAAATCACCTATCACCTTTGCAAGGCCATCTGCTTTTTCGCTATTATCTCGGAAGATACGGGTTAGATTGATAGCAGAAGACACACGCTTCAATCTGACTTTAAGGAGAGTTGTTTGATTCCTCTCTTGTGTCTATAAATAGACTAACATTCACATTGGGAAACAACAATTGTTTGTTACTCGATAGTTACAATTGTTAACATAATATCAACAGATTGTTAACAGAATGATGTAAGGCAATTTTAAACGTCAAACAATAAAACAATATTAGACTACTGGTCTGTCAACTTTGAATTGATGGGTTGAGAGAAGCAGGGGGAGCAGGGGAGGCAGGGGGAGCAGGGGGAGATACTTATCAATATTTATCCCTCAATTCAAGATTGACAGAGTACTACTAGACTTTTATTAGACTACTAGACTTTTGGAAAAAGTCAGATACTCTAAATCCAGTCAGTTAAAGGTACAATAGCCTATCTCGTCTTTAACATTTATGTCCTCAACTTTATGTCTTCAACCAGACCCGTATTAATACTCATTGACGGTCATTCTTTAGCCTTTCGTTCCTATTATGCTTTGCTTCATTCCCGTAAGGGTGCTTTACGAACTTCAACAGGAATACCTACCAGTATTAGTTTTGGATTTATCAATGCTTTATTACAGGTTATAGAAATCGAAAAACCCCAGTCTGTTGCGATCGCATTTGATCTTCCCCAGCCGACTTTTCGTCATGAGGCAGATAGTAATTATAAAGCCAATCGCACGGAAACTCCTGATGACTTTCTTCCCGATATGGAGAATCTGCAACAGTTACTTGCTGCTTTAAATTTAACTATGGTTACTGTACCTGGTTACGAAGCGGATGATGTTATTGGGACTTTAGCACAACAAGGAGTCAATGAAGGTTATCAAGTTAAGATATATAGTGGCGATCGCGATTTATTTCAGTTGGTAGACGATGAAAGGGAAATCAGTATTCTCTACAGCGATCCGAAAGCTTTTAAGAAACCAGGTAAAAATTATTTTGAATGCGATCGTAATGGGGTAATTGAAAGATTAAAGGTTATACCAGAGCAGGTAATTGATTATAAAGCATTGTGTGGTGACAAGTCTGATAATATCCCAGGAGTGAGAGGGATAGGAGATAAAACAGCAATTAAACTTCTAGAACAGTATCAAACTTTAGATAATATTTATGAGCATCTGGAGCAAATTAAAGGCGCAGTCAAGCAGAAATTAGCCACAAATAAAGAGAATGCTTTTCACTATCGCTTTTTAGCTACCATTGCTTTAGATACTCCTGTAGATATTAAACTTACAAATTGTCAATTGCAAGGATTTGAGCCACGAAAAGTATTTCCTCTACTAGAAAAACTAGAACTTAAAAAATTTAGTGATAATATACAAAATATCTATCAAATTTTGGGTGGTGATCCTGAAAGTTATCAAAAATTGGTTATAGACAATAATCAGCAATTATCTCTTTTTGAGACAAACCAAGATTCGGAAAATGCTCTCAATCAATATATTGCTCAACATATTGTTCAAGAAAACAGTAACTCTGTAAAAATTCAGCCTTTAATAGTCGATACAGAAGCCAAATTACAAAAACTAATTACCATACTTAAAAAGCAAACTAATTCCGACAAACCTGTTGCTTGGGATACAGAAACTACTTCTTTAGAACCTAATAATGCAGAGCTAGTAGGGATTGGTTGTTGTTGGGGAGAAGCCATCACGGATATTGCTTATATTCCCACCCATCACACAGCAGGAAAACATCTAGAAAAGCAACAAGTATTATCTGCTCTTAAACCCATCTTAGAATCTGAGGAATATCC
>JASJEK010000053.1 GCA_030064915.1 Xenococcaceae cyanobacterium MO_234.B1 | reverse complement strand
GATGCAGATGGATAAAGCCTAAATGTGATGCGTCGTGTTAACATAATTACCTATTGACCTGTAGGTAGGATATCATGAAACCACACAAAGCTTTACTCTAAACCTGTGTTTTGGTCTGGTTCATACTACATTGCAAGCTGTGGAGGTGTAACCATAGAACGCCTGAGAAAATATATTGATGAGCAGCAAACACCTAATGACTAATTTGCGCCCATCGAGGGCTTAAATTAGTTCCCTATCCCTCCCTACCCTATCTCCGTTTCACTTCGATTGAGGGTAGGGACACTCGCGATAATGTTGTAATAATAAAAATTCCTGAACCATAGGAGTTGTGGGCACTGATTCCAATGCTACCTGAGAGAGATAGTCTGATGCTTCAAACCCAACGTTTAATCTTGAGAAGCTGGCAATTATCTGACCTAGAGCCGTTTGCCCAAATGAATGCTGATGGTGAAGTTATGAAATATTTCCCAGCAACCCTGTCACGGCAAGAGTCAAATCAAATGGTTGAGCGGATTGAGAAGCATCATCAAATCCACGGGTTTGGTTTATGGGCTGTAGAAGAGCGCTCAACAGGAAGTTTTATTGGGTTTGTTGGCTTGAATGTGCCATCTTTTCAGGCCCACTTCACTCCAACTGTTGAAGTTGGGTGGCGTTTGGCAAGACCATTTTGGGGTCAAGGATATGCTACGGAAGGAGCCAAAAAAGCTATTGACTATGGCTTTGAAGTTATAGGGTTGTCCGAGATTGTTTCATTTACGTCACAGTTGAACTTACGCTCAATTGCTGTCATGAAACGACTTGGCATGACCTATCAGCCAGCGGATGACTTCGATCATCCTAGATTGCCGACAGCTCACCCTCTTCAAAGACATGTGTTGTACCGCTTGCTCAGAAGGGTATAACCTATCTAAGTAGATATACGCGAATTTACTTCCCCAATAATTTATCCCGTAAATTTTTAATACGATCGCGATATTTAGCAGCCTCTTCAAATTCTAGGTTTTTAGCAGCTTCTTTCATTTGGGCTTCCAATTGTTCGATAACTTCTGGTATTTTTTCTAATGGTAATTCGTCAGATTTTTCATAAATCTCAGCTAATTGTTCACTATTGAGACGGCGAGAAATATCGAGGAAAGCCAGAATTGAATTATCTGATTTTTTAATAATTGGTTTAGGAGTAATACCGTGTCTTTTGTTGTAAGCAATTTGAATATTACGTCTTCTTTCAGTCTCTTCTATGGCTCGTATCATGCTTTTAGTTAAGTTATCTGCATATAAAATAGCTTGTCCTCTGACATGACGTGCAGCCCTACCTATAGTTTGAATTATTGAACTTTCAGAACGTAAAAAACCCTCTTTATCTGCATCTAAAATTGCCACTAAAGATACTTCTGGTAAATCTAAACCTTCTCTTAATAAATTCACTCCAATTAAAACATCAAATTCTCCTTTCCTGAGAGCTTGTAAAATTTCAATTCTTTCAATAGCTTTTATCTCAGAATGAAGATACTGTACTTTGATATCTCTTTCACTAAAGTACTCACTTAAATCTTCTGCCATTCTTTTAGTAAGAGTCGTAATTAAGACTCTTTCTTGTTTCTTGACTCTGGTTTTAATTTCTCCTAATAAATCATCCACTTGCCCTTCTGTAGGACGCACTATTATTTCAGGATCGACTACTCCTGTAGGACGGATAATTTGCTCTACAACTCTATCTTCTGATTGTTCTATTTCCCAATTACTAGGAGTAGCAGAAACTAAAATGCATTGATTTACTTTATCCCAAAATTCTTCTGATTTTAAAGGGCGATTGTCCGCAGCAGAAGGAAGACGAAAACCATGTTCTACTAAAACTTTTTTACGAGCTTGATCGCCGTTATACATTCCCCGAATTTGAGGGACAGTAACATGAGATTCATCGACAATTAGTAACCAATCATCGGGGAAATAATCTACTAAACATTCTGGCGGTTCACCAGGATTTCTAGATGCTAAATGACGGGAATAGTTTTCAACTCCGTTGCAATATCCTACTTCTTGTAAGAGTTCTAAATCATAACGAGTGCGCTGTTCTAATCTTTGTGCTTCTAATAGTTTGCTAGCAGTTTCTAATTCTTTTAATCTAGCTTCTAATTCGGTTTTAATATTTTGACAAGCTTGTTCTAGTGTTTCTTCGGGAGTGACAAAGTGGCGAGCAGGATAAATACTAATCTTATCGAAAGTTTCTAAAATATTTCCCGTAGTCGGATCAACATAGGATAGGCTATCTATTTCATCCCCAAAAAATTCAATTCTAATAATCCGATCTTCGTAAGCAGGAACAATCTCTAAAACATCTCCTCTAACTCGAAATTTAGCTCTTTCTATTTCGATGTCATTACGAGAATACTGTACAGAAACTAAACTTCTGAGTAACTCTCTCATGTCTATTTCTGCGCCAAGTTCTAGAGTAATAGCTGCTTTAAGATATTCTGCTGGCATCCCCAAGCCATAAATACAACTAATAGAAGCGACAACGATCACATCTTTTCTTTCAAAAAGTGATCGCGTTGCTGAGTGACGCAACATATCTATTTCATCGTTAATTGAAGCTGTTTTCTCGATGTAAGTATCGGTAACGGGAATATAAGCTTCTGGCTGATAATAATCGTAATAACTAATAAAATATTCCACCGCATTGTGAGGAAAAAACTGCCGTAACTCATTACACAATTGAGCAGCAAGGGTTTTATTATGTGCCAAAACTAAAGTAGGCTTATTAACATTAGCAATTACTTGGGCTACAGTAAAAGTTTTCCCTGTACCTGTCGCACCTAATAAAGTTTGAAAGGGATTTCCTGCGAGTATAGATTCCGTCAATTGTGCGATCGCATCTGGTTGATCGCCTGTGGGTTTAAAGGGTGCTTTGATTTGAAACCTATTCATATTTTTTGTAATCATTAATTAGCTACAATAAACTCGACAGCAACAGATAGATTAATTCCCGATGTATTTAGTAACTGGTGCAACAGGAGCTTTAGGGCGTAGAATTGTTAGACAACTTCGCGAACAAGAATTACCAGTAAGAGCTTTTGCTCGTCTTACTTCTAATTATGGAGAGTTAGAAGATCGAGGCGCAGCAATTTTTATTGGTGACTTACAAGAAGAAAGGGATATTGCTAAAGCTACTCGTGATGTTAAATATATTATCAGCACTCATGGCTCTGGGAGCAATGCCCAAAAGATTGACTATCGAGCTAATATTGACTTAATAGATAATGCGATCGCTAATAAGGTGGAGCATTTTGTTTTTATTTCCGTCTTAGGTGCAGATCGTGGTTATCAAGATTCTCCTGTTTTTAAAGCCAAGCGAGAAGTGGAAAAATATCTCATTGCTAGTGGCTTAAACTATACTATCTTGCGACCATCAGGCTTTGCCAGTAACTTGTTACCCTTAGCAGAAAGATTCCGCGATACAGGAATTTACTTATTGATTGGCGATGCTAAAAATCGTACTTCCGTCGTCAGTACCGATGACCTAGCCAAGATTGCGATCGCCTCAATAACTACTCCAACTGCTAAAAACCAAATCTTTCCCGTAGGAGGCGCAGAAATTCTTACCAGAGGAGATATCCCTCGTATTTTTGCTGAGGTGTTTCAAAGAGAGCCAATAATTATTAATCCTCCCTTATTTTTGTTTGATGGATTAAGAACTGGTATTGGTTTAATTAATCCCCAACTCCAAAAATCTCTTGGTACCCTACGTACTTTACTAAGTAATGAATTTTTTTGTACATCAGAAGAAATTATCTATTTAGAGTCAACTTTCAACATCAAAATGGAATTCTTAGCCGATTTTTTGAAACGTTATTACAGCAAACAGTAAACTGCTAATATCTACCCAATCCTCTAGTAAAATTAACTGGTACTGATACCCTCACGCTCGAAACACAAGGGGCACGTCGCCTGAATTTATTTCAGGTGCTTGTAAGCCCCCCAGCCCCTCAAATTTCGCGTCTCTACTACGCGCCCATTCCAGAATACTGTTTTAAGCCTTTTTTCCATAGCCAACGATTAGCAATAAAAAATAAAACCATCCATCCCAACATAATTAAACTACTGCGAATAAAGTTAACATCTAATCCCACTAATAATGCTGCTGGAAAGTGCATCATATAGGGAAAAGGAGTTAGCTCTACAATCTCTCTAAAACCAGGTGGAAATACCTCTAGAGGTGCAATTAAACCTGAAAGAACCCCATAAAATAGAAACCATAACTGCTGTATTGCTGAAGCTCTTTCTATCCAAAAAGCAAACATAGCAAAGGTATATTGAATCAAAAATCTAAGGATAAATGCCATTGCAACTGCAATTACAAATAATAGTATTTGTACCAGACTAGGTTGCCAAAAAGCTTGAGGATACAGGATAAAAAATAAACCAATAAAAACAATTACAACAGGGATACGAGTCATTTTTTCTGCCAGATGCATGGCTACATGACGCCATACAGGATCGATGGGTTGTAATAAATGAAATGATAATTTTCCTTCTATAACTTCTCTCTCAAAATCCCAAATCACCCAAATTGCTGTAAATTGTCTAACTAAAAAAATACTGAAAAAATAACGAGCAAAATCTAGAGAACCCAAATTAAATTGTCCACTTTTACCAGCTTTAATCCAAACCCCCATTAAAATAAGAGGTAGAGAGTTTGATAATGCCCATAAGAATATTTCCGCTCGATATTCCAACATATGGGCATAATAAGTTAGAAATAAAGTTTTAGCTTTAGCTATTGTCCATTGCATAATATTTAATAAATAAATGTTATCTCATAAATTAGGAATTGTATTAAGTAGTCTTGCTTTACTGACAGCTTTAGGTGTGTTAGCTCTTTTATTTCCTCCACGGTGGCTCATTACTATTTTATCTTCTCGTATTTGTCCTGATGCAGTTTATTTTAGCGACACAGAAAAGCCTCTAATTGCACTTACTATTGATGATAGTCCTGACGATAATACAACTAATAAAATTTTAGATATCTTGCAGAAATATCAAATCCCTGTAACTTTTTTTCCTATTAGCAGTAATCTAGAAGGAAGAGAAGCAATTATCCGTAGGATGGTTAGTGAAGGACATGAAATAGGAAATCATTTAACTGAAGATGAACCCAGTATTAACCTAGGAGATAAATTTGCCGCAGAATTACAAAAAGCCCATGATATTCTCTCAGAATTTACTACAGTAAATTGGCTGCGCCCTGGAAGTGGTTGGTGTAACCGGGAAATGGTAAAAATTGCTCAACAAAATAACTATAAAATTGCCTTGGGTTCAGTATGGGCTTACGATACTCACATTAAGTCTTCTAACTTTGCCCGCTGGTTTATTCTGAAAAACACTCGTCCAGGAGCAATTATTATTTTACATGATGTTGGTGATAGAGGCATCACAACTATCACAACTTTAGAAGCAATCATCCCTACTTTACAAGCCAAAGGTTATCAGTTTGTCACTCTCTCAGAACTAATTAATAATTAATACTAATTCTTGAAAATAACGGTAGACTTATAATTAAGTTTAAATTCCTTTAAACCCAATTTCCTGATCAACCTGTTTCTCTAATGCTATTTTATTTAAACCATTGCCTTTTAGTGCTTGAGACGATACTCCTATTTGATTGAGAATAATCCCTACAATAATTACACTACCCCCGATATACTGAGCAGTATTAGGAACTTCTCCTAAAATCAAATAAGCTGCAATAATTCCTGCAAGGGGACTAAAAGAACTAGCTAAAGAAACATCCTCAGTATTGGTGGTTTTTAATCCTTGAAACCAAGCCAATTGTCCTCCTACTACAATGAATAAACTATAAATTACCATCCATTGCCACAGTACAGGAGTAAAAACATCAGTAAAATGACTTGCTCCATACAATTTAATTACTACGATAAAAAACACTAATGTTCCTACTATGGTACGAAAAATAGTGTAGATTCCTAGAGGAATTCTTGCCAAACTTACTTTACTCAAAATAGTAGAAATGGCAAGGCATATTGCGCCAATAAGAGCCATTACTTCTCCTGTGCCAATGTCAAAGCCTCCTCCCATATTTATCATGGTACTTTCTGGAGTTTGTAAGACAATAGTTAATACTACTCCCACAAAAGAAATTACTGCCCCTAATATTACTAACCAACTAACTTTTTCCTTGAGCAGAAAAATTGATAAAGCTAAAACTAAAGGTGGTTCAATACGACCAATTAAAACAACATTATTAACAGGAGTAATATCTAGGGCAAAAAAGATCAAAGCAGGGGCTAATGCTCCTGCTAAAATAGCTACAGCAATTAAACTCAACCAATCAATCAATGAGAGTCTAGTTAAACTATTAGGACTCCAAGTTTTACCATAAATAATAATTAAAGCAACCAAGGCACAAATATTACCCACAAACAAAACATTGCAAAAAGAAATAGGATTTCGACCATCAATTAAATAGTTTGTGCCTAATTCAGTGAGTTGACGAGTTACTGCATTAGAAGCAGCAAAAATAATAATAGCAACAAATAAATAAACTCGACCTGGAATACTAGTAAATAATTGCATAAGCTAAAAATATCCAGTCAACATACACAATATTAAAGCTTCGCTCCACTCTACCACTGCACCATAAGTATCTCCTGTATGTCCTTGTATTTGACGGTAAAAATAATATCCTGTTACAAGAGCGATCGCACTGCACCCAAAAACTATTAAAATCACTTTCCACCAAGACAACAACCACCCCAGCACACTACTACAAGCTAGTAAGGGGATCAAACTAACTACCATATCTTGCGGAAGACGCAAATTTTTTTTGTGTATCGCACCCTTTCCCGTTTCTCTAGCATAAGGATAAAGTGCGATCGCCATAAATTGTCCCCATCTTCCCCAACCAGCAGCCAGCATTAGACACAGCCAAGTATATTCCGTAATTTCACTGAGAGCGGCAGTTTTTAACAGCAAAATTACCATAGCAGCGATCGCACCAAAAGCCCCTGTGGCACTATCTCTCATGACTTCTAGTCGGCGAGTCGGATCGTTTACTGCTAAACCGTCTGCGGTATCCATTGCACCATCCAGGTGTAATCCCCCAGTCAAAGCTAGCCAAACAGCAATAATAAGAGCAGAACGAGTAAAAGGAGGAATAAAACCGTAATTAAGCCCTATATCACCTAATCCTAGCGATAAACCGATGATTAAGCCAATTAAACTACACCAGCGTGCCATACGCTCCCAGTTTCCTACCCAATCATCAGGAAGAGGTAATATAGTATAAAAGACTACTGCACTAAAAAACGAACAAGATAATTGTTCTAGCCGTTGTCTAAAAGATTTAATCATTGGGATTTATCGTAAAGATTGTTTAGTCAAAACGTTGGTTTAACAAGGCGCAGTTAGTTGCCTCGTAATCCCCCAATACTATTGTGATAAGCCTTATTTTCTCTCCCCCTGCCTTTCAGGTGTATGTTTTTTACATTGAATGGTGAAGATTGATGGGGAGATAGGGAAATAGGGAGATAGGGAGAAATTTTTCAACGAAACAATAGGCTTTCCCTACCTTGCCGGAAAGGGGGGATTTTAAATTATCTGTCGAGCTCACCAGTTTATTTGTTGGAATATTTCCCCCCTTCGGTGCCCCTGCTTCCCCTGCTTCCCCTGCTCCCCCTGCTCCTCTTGCTTGTCTCAACAAGTAACGGAAGTTAATTGAATAATATTAAGCCATCCCCCAACATCAAAAATTCATAGATTACTGGAGAAATCTTGGGCTAATATTATTTTATAGACTATTTTTTTTATAAAAATATATTTAGACGCAATAACCTAATTCTCATCCTAAGTATCATTCTCTATTCCCCATGAATCAACATCACAGACAGCAACCAATTCCCGCACCTTGCATTATTGATACTGGTACGATTGTAAACAAAGATGATATAAAGCGTTTACTTAATGATTTATGTCATGTGCGTTATATTCACACAATTGATAATAAAGTACAAAGCGAAGGTAAAGGCTGTGTATTGGAAGTTTTTAGTGATCCCCAGCAGTCAACTCTTGTTGCCAATGGTAATTTATACCTCAATATTCAAAGTTTTGATTGTTTGCAACTAAGTCAATCTTTAGGAAAAGATACTTACTTTGATTTGATACAAGATAATCGTCAATTGCGTCTTATTCCTATATCTAATTCCTCTCAAGAAAGAAATTTAGAGTCCCCGATAGATGCAGCTACTATTGAAGCCATGATGAGTGATGTGTTATCAGCCCGTTTAGATGTACAATTTGACGACGACGAATTCTAATTTGTCATATTTTTTGTCATATTTTGGCTGTTAATTAATTATCAATAGTGGGATTCTCTTTTCAGTGTCAAGCATCCTGTAGCATTAGTAAGGCTAGGGCTGGAGTTTTTCATACTCCTCACGGCATAGTAGAAACACCTCGTTTCATGCCTGTTGGAACATTAGCCACCGTCAAAGGAATTACGCCTCGACAGTTACAAGACGCATTTGCCCAAATGATTCTGGCTAATACTTATCATCTTCATCTTCAGCCAGGAGAAGATATTGTGAAAGATGCAGGAGGCTTGCATCAGTTTATGGCTTGGGATAAGCCAATTCTAACTGATTCTGGCGGATTTCAAGTTTTTAGCCTTAGTGAATTACGGAAAATTAGCGAAGCAGGAGTATCTTTTCGTTCCCCCCGTGATGGTAGTATTATCGAGCTTACTCCTGAAAGATCGATCCAAATCCAAAATGCGTTAGGGGCAGATGTTATTATGGCATTCGATGAATGTCCCCCTAGTAATGCTAGTAAAGAAGAAGTAGCTGCTGCGACTGCTAGAACTTATCGCTGGTTAACTAGATGTATTGAAGCCCATCAACGTCCTTCAGAGCAAGCATTATTTGGTATTGTTCAGGGTGGGATCTATTTAGATTTGCGATCGCAAGCGGTGGAAGATTTAATTGCTTTAGACTTACCAGGATATGCCATCGGTGGGGTTAGCGTGGGAGAGTCCCCAGAATTAATTAATGGGACGGTAAAACATACTGCACCATTATTACCCCCCAATAAACCCCGTTACCTGATGGGAGTAGGGACATATCAAGAAATGGTACAGGCGATCGCAGCAGGAATTGATTTATTTGACTGTGTAATTCCCACTCGCTTTGGTCGTCATGGTACAGCGTTAGTAGAGGGAAAAAGGCTCAATATTAAAAATGCCCAATACAAGCGAGACTATCAACCTCTAGATAGTACTTGTCCCTGTTATTGTTGTCAAAACTTTACTCGCGCCTATCTCAATCATTTAGTGCGATCGCGAGAAATGCTAGGATATATGTTGCTATCCCTCCATAACATTACAGAATTAATCCGCTTTACGCAACAGATTCGTCAAGCAATTTTTAACGATACTTTTACTACAGAGTTTGCTCATTGGTTTTAAGGTAATCTGGAAGTTACCCTATTTAAGTAATGGTCAAAAACTTAACTAACTCTTCTAGTTTTGACCAAGCAGCACCACTAGCTAAGATTTCTTTAGCTTTGTCAACTCCTTGCTGATAATCGCCCCAAGGGACAACCTTTCCTACTTGCAAAGCCAGAGATGCATTTAAAGCTACTGCATCTTTTTGGGCTTGAGTACCTTTACCTTGGAGAACATTGCGTAAGATATCTGCATTTTCTACTACTTCTCCTCCTTTGAGAGCCGTAATTGGTGCAGCCGACAAGCCCAACTCTTGAGGGTTAATTGTCCCTGGAGTTACTTTCCCTTCACTGAGTAATGCCAAATCTGTACTGTCTCCCAATCCTGCTTCGTCGAGCTTTTCTCGACCGTGTAATACTATGGCAGTAGGTGTTCCCAATTTGTTTAAAGCTTCTGCCATTTTGGTAATAAACACCCCATCATAAACCCCAATCACTTGACCAGTAGGACAGAGAGGATTTACCAAAGGTCCCAATAAATTAAATACGGTTCTCACTTTTAGGGTTTTTCGTAGCGGTACAACGCTTTTCATAGCAGGATGCCAACCAGGAGCAAATAAAAAGGTAATTCCCACTTGCTCTAAGGCAGATTGTACTTGGTCGCTAGACGCAGCTAGCTTAACCCCCAGATATTCTAAAACATCAGCAGAACCTACTTTACTAGAAGCAGAGCGATTACCGTGTTTAGCGACTTTGACTCCAGCAGCAGCAGCTACAAATGCTACCGCCGTCGAAATATTAAAAGTAGATGCACCATCACCACCCGTACCACAGGTATCTATTACAGGAGTGTCATAGACAATAGTATCTTGTTGTAGAGATTGCTCTTTTAAAACCTGTGCCATACCTGCTAACTCTTCCGCCGAGACTCCCTTAGCCTGAATTGCGGCTAAGATTGCTCCCGACATCACAGGGGGTATCTCTTCTTGTAACCATCCCGTCATTAATTTTGCTGCTTGCTTTTGAGATAAAGATTGCTTGTCTAATAGCTGTTGTAATAAGTCAGGAAGGTTCAGATCACTCATAAGGGAGTCTTGTGTCATCAGTTATGGTTTGATTTTACTGGCAAAGAAGCGGTTGTTCTCTGCATAAAAACAAAAATCTTTACCTAATAAAAAGAAGGAACAACAATCAGGGGTAAATAGAAATGATGACAACTTCCAAACACGCTCATGCTTCTACTCAACATTACTCTGACTGGTATTTTTTGCCTTCAATGTTTAGTGGTACAGCAGGAATGATGATCGGTTTAGCGATCGCTTCTTTTTTAGGTTGGGTTTAATTTGTTATGCTTAGTTATGTAGGGCGATCGCTACTATCTTTAAAAAGCCTTAAATTTCCACTACTTTATTAAAAGTTGCTCTACACATAAAGTGGGTGTGTTTATTTCTGGGAATGACAAGATGTCTGATTCTAACGAGCAACTTTTCAAAATTCTTGTGGGCGCAGCTTGGATTGATGGGGAAATTCAACCTCAAGAAACAGAATATTTGCAAAAAATAGCAGTTTCTAGAAATTTAACCAATAATTCAGAAGTTAGTGAGTTGCTTTCTTTTAATCAACCCATCCCCCCAGAACAATGTTATCAGTGGTTAGGAGATTATTTAGATAATAATCCGACAAAAGAAAACTGCCATAACTTGATTTCAGAAATTGCTGCTCTGGTTTATTGTGATGACAATATAGATACTGAAGAAGCTAAACTTTTAACTCTAATTGAAAATTACTCTTCCCCTATTTCTGCTTCTAATCAAATTTTGCCAAAGATACTACAAACAATTGGCAAGATCTATCGAAAAAGTATTAAGCCTTTGAATTAAAACCCATTGACGAAAAATGGAGGTGTTTTTATGTATAATATTGTGATTTCTCTGATTCTATTTTTTAGTATTTTATTTATGGGAGCAATTTTGCTGGAAATGCTCTTTTACAGAGAGGAACAAAAATTAAAATCTTAAATTCAGTTAAAAGTGATAACTGATAACTGATAACTGTTAACTGATAACTGTTAACTGATAACTGTTAGTCAGCCTCAACCAGCAATTTCAATGTTGATTAGCTTATTTTCTCCCTCAAGCTAGTGGCGTTGTTAAATATAGCAACGCCATTAAACTAGCCAGTTTCTCAATTTAGCCGAGATGGTATCAATAATACTGGTAGCCAAAATTAAAATGATTAAAATGGCACAGACTTTGCCATAGTCGAAAGATTGAAAACTTTGATAGAGAGAAACACCAATTCCTCCTGCACCTACAATTCCCAATACAGAAGCTGCACGAACATTGGACTCAAACCGGTATAAAGTAAATGAAGTCCATAAAGGTATTACCTGAGGAATAAAGCCAATTTGACTCCGCAAGCGACGAATCTGAGAATAACTATTCCCCTTATCTTGAAGAGGAGTGTTAAATATTTTAACTATGCCTTTGTCTGCAATTTGCAAACCATTTATATTACGCAATAAAGTTGATTTACCAGAACCAGAAGCACCGACGAGGGCTAACATTTCCCCCTCATCCACAGCAAAACTAACTTCATTTAAAGCCACTTTGCCTTTAAAGCTTTTGCTCAGATCTTGAATCTCTATTGCCCTGCTAATAGTCAATCTTTGTTTCCAGAAACACCTTTACTAATCTAGTTTCTCGGTTCTTTATTAAGATAAAAATAGCTTTAATTTATTCTTTGGTTAAGATTAAGTTCGGAGTTCGGAGTTTGGAGTGCCCTTCGGGAGTCGCTGCG
>JASJEK010000052.1 GCA_030064915.1 Xenococcaceae cyanobacterium MO_234.B1 | reverse complement strand
CCCCATGATTTGCTAGCAGATTACTTTCAATCTGTAGCTCCCCCAGGCTATACTTGGCTTTATCAAGGTTTCGCAGGACTCGGGGTGGTTCAAAACAGGCTATGTGATTGGTAAATTTCCTGGCATCTATCAATTTTTGCAAGAACAACCCAAAAATATTCTCATTGCTTCTCTGGTTAGGGAAGCCAATAATTTGCCCACCTTCAGTCAGCGATCTCTATTTGTCGGGAGTGAGGGCTATTTATTGCCTTATCATCAGGGCTATTATCAGGAACTTACCCAGCGAACTGTGGCCTTAATCCAAGCCCAATACAGTGCCGATTGGAAAACCGTAACTGATTTTGTAGATAAGTATGGCATTGATTTCTGGTTGCTTGAAGAATCAGCTTTTACACCAGATTATTTAGCCCAAGACAATTGGCTGCGGCAATATCCGAAGGAATTAGCAGGGGTGCAGCAGGCGATCGCCAAAGACTCAGTTCCTGTTCTCTTAACTGTTTTTGACAACTGCACCGTTATCAAAAACAAAACATTGCGCTTACTGGATACCTCTTGCGTGGAAGTAATGAGTAATAAGAAATAAGTATTCAAAGCTTTGCTACGTAAAGCTTTGAATCTATGTACTAATCAAATACTGTGTCTATCTAAGCTCTTGTTTAATAAAAGCGATCGCTCTTAGAGAGACCGCTTTAATTGTTTAGATATTACTGTTTCAGTTTTGCACCATTGGCAGAGAAACAAAATTCTCTTCTTATTCTGGTATTGACTCTGCTGGAGATTCTGTTTGTTGTTTTCGATACTGTTCCAAGATTTGTTGTTGTTGCAAAAGTTTAAATTCTGATGCTGAGTCTTGAATTTGTCCCGCAGAATCTTGACTAAAGTCTTCAACACTTCTATTATTGCTCAACCTAGCACGATGGATCAAGTCCATGGGATTAAGTCCTGTACCCTCTGTGGAGAAAGCATCCTTTTCGTTTGATTGATAGCCAGAATCGTCGCCAGGAGTTCTATATTGCGCTAAAGCAGAGGTGGTGTAGCCAGGAATTAGGGCGGTGATAATTCCTAAACTTAAAAGAATGTTGAGAGGTTTAAGTTGATTTGTCATGTTTATTTAGAAGATATTTACTTGCTACTTGGCGAGTTGCTACGCAAAACGACGGCGTAATAGAGGTTGAATTGCCAATAAAACTAAAGCATCAAAAGCTAATAAAATTAAAATTACAATTCCAAAGTTAATATTTAACCAAGGAGTACTCATTACTATGCTGTTAATTGCCCAATCTCCATGGAGATAGAGATAACGGATTGGTTCAATAGCATAAGTTAAAGGATTGAGACTGGCAACAACTTGTAACCATTCTGCCATAAAATTTAGAGGTGCTAAAGCGGTACTGGCAAATAGCAAAGGTAAGTTAGTCACAAAGATAACAGCAATTAATTCAATATGACCAGGTAAAGCAAAAGCTAAACCTAAACTTATGGCAGTGACTCCTAGCACAATCAAAAAGACGATTAGGGCGATCGCGCTTAAACCAGCAATTCCTGGTAATCCTGCACCCAAAAAGGCACTTGCTGCTACAATTACCGCTGTTTGAATAAAGCTCAGGGCAATAATATAAATAGTAGAAGCAGCAACAATGGAATAACGAGAAGCTAACGGCGCAACCAAAAGACGGTTGAGAAAGCCAAACTCTCGGTCAAACATCACTGGTAAACCAGCGTTTAACGCTCCAGAAAAGGCGGTAAAAACAATTACCCCTGGTGCTAGAAACTTGGCATAACTGAGGTCATTACCAAATAAACCTTGGGGGGCTTTACTAAATAATGCTCCAAACAAGACCAACCACATAAAAGGCTGAATTACTCCAGCTATGAGGGTAGATGGGCGACGCTGAAGCTGAATAAAGAGACGTTTGGTAAGGGCTAAAGTTTCCTGAATAAAATCCCCGACAGGACTACTCGTAATTTCTTTTTGCTCAGTAATACGAGGATTGGGCGCTAAAGCGGAATTGATTTTTCTAGTTGCTACCATATTGTTTGTTTCCTAAATAAATTTGAATCTCTTGCGTTAAAAAAACTGTTTATTTATTTCATCTGTTGTTTTTTCTCTTTTTTGGTGTCTCTGGTGCTTGCAGCAGCGATTTCTGCATCCATTAAAGTACGACCAGTTGCCGCTAGATATACATCATCTAAACTAGGACGAGATTGAGCTAGGCTAAAAGTTGGTAAATTTATCCCATTTAAAGATTGCTCGATTTGACTCAGAGTATTAGCTTCTGATTTGACGATTAGATTGAGAGAGTTACCCTGGGCTGTATTAATAATTACTTGTTCCACAAAAGGTAAAGATTGCAGTATATTTTGGGCTTGTTCCGCTTCCTCTTGGGGGGTAAACTCACGAATACGGAGAGTGACGCGATCGCCTCCAATTTTATCTTTTAACTCTGAAGGTTTCCCTTCATCAATTACAACACCTTGGTCTATAATCGCCAAGCGATCTGCTAAAGCATCTATTTCTTCTAGATAATGACTAGTAATAAGGACTGTCGTTCCAGCTTGCTTCAATTCCCCTAGGAAGTTCCACAACACCATCCGACTTTCAATATCCAATCCTACTGTTGGTTCATCTAATACTAGAACTTCTGGTTGATGTAATAACCCTGCTGCTAAGTCCAACCGCTTGCGAATACCACCAGAATAAGTACCTGTTTTTTTGTTGATATAGTCTGTTAAGCCCAAGACTTCTACTAGTTGGGCTATTCTACTTTTCCTTACTTTGGCAGGAAGATGATAGAGTGCAGCCTGTAACTCTAGTAATTCTTGACCTGTTAGTACTTTATCAATGGCTACTTCTTGGGCAACATAACCAAGTCTGTTTCTTACTGCTTTGGGATTTGCGATCGCAGAAATCCCTCCTACTTCAATTTTGCCCCCATCGGGTTTGGCGAGGGTACATAAACAGCGAATTGTCGTAGTTTTCCCTGCACCATTGGGACCCAATAAGCCAAAGATTTCTCCTTGGTTGACAGTAAAGGAAATATCTTTGAGGGCACAGACATCCCCGTAGCTTTTTTGTAAATGTTCAATTAGAACGGCAACAGCCATATATACCTAGTGATCATTTATCATTTGTCATTAAACATTTATCATTTTCTCTATCTAATTGGGTATTAAGTCCCCTGTTCAATCGTAGATGAATGATGTTCAAGCAAGTTTTGCTCAATGTTTAATGTTTATTTTTATTGTAATATTTAGTTACGGAAATGCTAGGGAGTTAATTCTACACACCAAGGCTCAAATACTGATGCTTCTTGGGAGTCGGGTAAAATTTTTTTATTGTTTAATTAAGTTTTCTTTTTTCAAGCGATCGCTGACTTTGCGTAGTACCCCATTAATGAAGCGAAATCCATCATCATCGGAATATCTTTTCCCTAGTTCTACCGCTTCGTTAATAGCTATTTTTACAGGAATGTCTAAGAATAACATTTCTGCTACAGCAATTCTTAAAATATCTCGGTCTATTTTGGGTAATCTGTTAAATTGCCATGCTACTAATGCTTCTTCTATATGGGTTTCAATTTCTTGGCGATGACTAGTTACTGTCGTAACAATTTCAATGGCATATTCTCTAACTTGTTCTTTATTTGTCAACTGGACAAATTCTGGTAATTCCGCAGCAGTGCCTAAACGATTAATAGCAGCTTGAGCTAATTTAATAGCATCCCTAATCATTGCTCTAGAGCTATCAAGATTATTAGCGCGAGTTTGACTACTTAAGAGACGTTCTTCACCCCTTTTGGTTTCTGCTGCTGCTACTTCTAAAATATCTTGCACTTCTGTTGTGAGTGTCCTAACTGCTGTTAGAACTAGGTTATCAAGTTCCTCTTTTTCTAATTTGTCTGGCTTCCCTTTAATTTGACTGACAGTGAGAAGTGCTAATTCACGAGCAATACTTCGGGATTGTTTACGAAATGGCATAGAATATTGAGGACTTAAATAATTATTGGTTAAGTATCAGAAAGTACTTGGTTTGAGAGGGAAACCTCAAGGGTTACTTAATCTTCTGAAATTGGCGTTTCTAATTTCATCTTGGAATAAGTTTTAGGAAGAGATATAGGGACGCTAGATGGGTTCTCTCCAGGACTTACTATACCTCCAGAAATTAGGACTTTAAAAGCATCTTCAATCGAAATAGCCAAATTGATCGTTTCATCTTCAGGAACAATAGCATACCAACCAGAAGTAGGATTGGGAGTGGTAGGAATAAAAACACTAATCATCTTTTGTGGTAAATGAGATTGTAATTGACTACTGAGAGTTCCTGTAACAAATCCCAAGGTCCAAACTCCTCTTCGCGGGTATTCCACCATGACAACGCGACGAAATCTAGTTTTGGAATCTCTAAGAAGAGTCTCTAGTATCTGTTGGAGAGTCTTATAAACTGAACCAGCAAAAGGTATGGCTTGTAAAACTTGTTCTCCAAAATCTAGTAGCCATCTTCCCACAATATTGCGAGCCATTAATCCTATGATTAGGATTGATAGTAAGGGTACAGCCAATCCCACCGCCAGGTTGAGAACGTTAGTTAAAATTGGATCTAGACCATCGAAGGGGTTAAGCTGTTTTGGAATGCGAGTCAGAAGGTTAATTACCCATCTAGCGACAGTAATAGTTAGCCAGATGGTGGTAGCTAAAGGAATTACTACCAAAAACCCCGCAATCAAATCGTTTTTTAAATCCTGTTTTAAGCGTTGCAGCACAAAACACAAACTCTCCTTAAAATTACTAAACTAAGATTAATTTTGTCTCAATCTTAGTTGTAGAACTTGCAAAGAATTGTTGCAAGTATTGACAATCACTACTTTTAATGTAGCAAGATATGTTGCTTAGTAGAGTTGCCATTTGTATCACATTTTACCTTGTGCTATCTCGATGTTTATTTATTGGAAGTTTTTAATCCGAACCATCCCATAACTAGGTAACCAATAGCTAGCATCAAGCTACTAAGACCTGTGCGAACTCCTTGTTTGAGGGTTTCAGTTTTAGCTCGACCTTCCCTTTGCAGTTTTTGATCTCTTAACTGAGTTTGTAATTCGTTCAATCTAGCTTCCAGGGCTTCAGGATTTTTGGCTAATTCGCGGAAATTCTCTAATTGTTGTTTGGTGCCTTGTAGTCTTTGTAGCTGTTGAGGATTGAGATTTTGTCCTTGAAATTGACCACTACCAAGAGCTGTATCAATCTCTTTGATTCTAGTATCCAGAAGTTGTAAACGCTGAGGATCTTGAGCGATCACTTCTAACTGTTCATATTGGTCACTAATTCTATTTTCCGCTTCACTAGCCCTTTCTTCAATTTGAGATAAAGCATCTGAACTTACTAAGCGAAGATTGCTTAAGTGAATGGGGACTAATAAGAGAAAGACAAAACCTAACCCTAAGGATAAAACAAAAACAGGTAATCTTAAGTCAAAACCTTTTCGATTAGCTGTACTACTCACATTCGAGTCAATCCAATATCCGACGAAAAGAAAAGCAATCCCCACCATGGGAACAATACCACGGTCAACAATTTGACTGATAAAATTAATTTGCCATTGGGAATTGAGAATATCTAAAGGAATTGCTAAAGTTATGTAGTCTAACAGAGAAGAGACTACTAAAATCACTCCCACTGTTTTAAGGGAAAGAGAAGTAAATTGAGAAATACTAGAGTTGCTCATGGTTTTGGATTCAAATAGAACTGAAATATAATAGCGAAATATTTAACCAGCCTATCTTAACCTTGATCTACAGGAGATTCATACATAAAGTTATGACGATTCACAATAGTTAAAAATAATTACGAAAGAATCGCTACAGATGCTTAAATTTTTCCACTGAGCCTGTAAGTTCCTCTTAGAATCAACAAAATATTATGAATTTTGGGAACTGAAGTAGCAATGAAAAAATTTGTTGAAACTCTAGCTGATAAAGAAACTCTTATTCAAAGAGCGGGTGAGTTAATCCTGAGCAAGATAGAAGCAGCAATAAAACTTCAAGAAAAATTTACCATTGCTTTAGCAGGAGGAAGCACCCCAAAACCTGTATATGAGTTTCTAGCAAATCAGTCTTTACCTTGGGATAAGATTCATATTTTTTGGGGAGATGAGCGTTATGTTCCCCCTTCCGACTCTAGTAGTAATCAATTGATGGCACGGCAAGCTTGGTTAAATAAAGTAGCAATTCCAGAAGATAATATTCATCCTATGCCAACTAATTCAGAAAATCCAGAATTAGATGCTCAAAATCATGAAGCAGAAATCAGAGAGTTTTTTCAGATAGCTTCTGGAGAATTTCCTGTTTTTGATTTAATTTTGTTGGGTATGGGAGATGACGGACACACAGCTTCTCTATTTCCCCATACTACTGCCTTACAAGAGCGCGATCGCCTAGTAACAGTGGGGGATAAAAATGGAGAACCTCGTATAACTTTTACCGTACCTTTTATTAATCATGCTCAATGCGTTATGTTTTTAGTGACGGGGGCAAATAAATCTCCTGCTTTGGAACAAATTTTTGCTACTGAAGGAGATGACCTCTCTTATCCAGCACGTTTAATTAAACCTCAAGGAGAATTATGGTGGTTGTTAGATCGAGAAGCAGGAATAGGATTAAAGAGTCAAAATTGATCAATATCTCTTTGACGGTGGGGGTGGAAGGGGGATTTCAATTAGTTTACGGACACCCTCTCGCTGACGGGCGGGGGTCACAAGGTGCGGAGGAAACCGACCCACTCGCCCCCAATAAAACCCCGTCAGTCTTGTCCTTATCTTTCAGGATTAAAACATTTGATGATGTTGTTAAAAGTCCCCCCTCCACGGATGCGCCGTCTCACGGCGCATATCCAACGGTGCGCGTTCCTTGGCTGACGTTCCGTCAGCAGGGGTGGATAGGGGGGACTTCAACAAACTATATCAACTGTGGGAAGCAAAACATCAAACCAGAAAAGTCCCCCCATCCCCGCGCACCGCAACCACCGTGTTGACAATTTGTTAAACCAACAATATTTCTGAAACACTAGATTTATAAAACTATAGATATTTACCAATAAGAACTATGATTGTTTGTCCCAATTGCAATCATCAAAACCCTGAAGGATCAATTCAGTGTGAAAGTTGCTATAGTCCTTTACCTTTCTCTGCTACTTGTCCTAATTGTGGAACGGCAGTGCAAACCGATGCCATGTTTTGCGGTCAGTGTGGCTTTAATCTTCAAGGGGATAAGGCTGCTAAACAAGATGAAGTTTCTATCAATCCTTTTAGTTTGGTAGAGGAAAATACAGATAATTTGCCATTAGAAAATACAATTCCCACAGCGGTAGGAAATACCCCCATGCCTAGTCCCTGGAATGAAGAAACTAAAGATATAACCTTCGCGCAAAATATATTGGCTGATGATACTGAGATTATGAATCCGTCTCCATCATCTTTTGTATCTGAAACTCCTTGGAAACTAGAAATTCCTAAAACAGAAAAAACGTCTTGGGAAATTTCTGATTCAGAATCCAGTTCTGAAATATCAGAGTTATCAGACATGAATAAGTCTGAGTTGGAAAGTGCTGAACTCCCAGAAATTGAGACTCCCGATTCAGATGCCAGTGCGGCGATTGCTGAACTCCCAGAAATTGAGACTCCCGACTCAGATGCCAGTACCCCAATTGCTGAACTCCCAGAAATTGAGACTCCCGATTCAGATGCCAGTGTGGCGATTGCTGAACTCCCAGAAATTGAGACTCCCGACTCAGATGCCAGTACCCCAATTGCTGAACTCCCAGAAATTGAGACTCCCGATTCAGATGCCAGTGCGGCGATTGCTGAACTCTCGGAAATTGAGATGGAAATTCCTGACATAGGTGTAGCTTCAGAAGGCTTAGGTGCAGTTACTGCCTCGGAAGCGTCAGAAATAAGTTCTGCTACTCAGTTACAGATACAACAGGCTAATTTGTTCCATGTTCAAACTTCTACGACGGTAGAAATTCCTCAAGACTTAGATGTGATACATATCGGCAAATCCAACAGCCAGATTCCTCCTGATATTGATATTTCTGGATTTCCCAATTCTGAAATTGTATCTCGAATTCATGCAGATATCAGAGTTGAAGGTGATACTTACTTTATTGAAGATGTAGGAAGTTCTAATGGCACTTACATTAACCATATTCCTTTGTTACGAGGCAATAGATATCGACTCCGTACAGGCGATCGCATCTCATTAGGAAAAGGTGATTTGGTAACTTTTATTTTCCACGTTAAATAAACAATATCTGATTGATTGAAAGTGAAGCTTTGTGAAGGAATGGTAAAATAATCCTTAAACGTCAGGGCAGAACAAGATCGGATTGCAGGGTAATATCTAAATCGTTGTTGGGATCGATTGAGACTAATTCAACACTTTCTCGTCCCAACAACCATCCTGCTAAAGCTCCTAAGCCTGCACCACCTAAAACTTTTGGAAGGTCAACATCACCAAATATTGCTGATATAATCGACGCTGCTGCTGCACCAATAGCTGCACCTTTGAGAATATCCCCAGCCTCTGTTCCTCTTTTGACTGTTTCTCTGCGGGTTACGATATTGGAGCTGGCGTTGATAAACTGGGTTGTACCATCAGAAAATACTAATTCTTCAGCAACAAAGCGAGAACCATTACCAGCAGGTTCGATAATACCAACAACGAGAGTTCCATAGGGAATTAGAGTATTACGATTACGGTCTCTAATATTGGCTGCAACAGTCAAAGTAATGTCAACTGTTTCATCTTCTGTAACTAAGATTTTTTCTTGTTCATATTCTAATGGGAGCACTGTTCCAGCAGGTATTATCCTAGAGCGATAATCATTGTTATTGTTGGGACTACTTGGCGATCGCCTTTGAGTGGGAAATAACTGAGCAGAAGCAGAGGTAATATTAACCATTGGAGCAATAAGGGCAGTTCCGATAGTTAAAATCATTAATAGAGAAGTAGCTGGTTTAGAGTATTTAACGTCAAACATAATTCAAAAATGATTCTTGGTTCTATTTAACTGTTTGGAAAGACGCAGAGAAATTTCTGATAGTTCCGAGGTTCACTCATCAGTAATCAGTAATCAGTTATCAGTTATCAGTTAAAAGAAGAGATAGATGTAAGAGATAGATAATGGAAAAACCTGACTTGTTACTGAAATCGGATGAGGAAAAAGCAAAGGGTTTCTATTACAGAATAGGGTGGGTTTTTGGTTCTGTATCAGTTTTATTGTTATTGGTTTGTATCGGTTTCTTAACTCCTCAAGGACGTAAAATTAGGGCTAAATTCCACCCTGAAAGGGGAACACAACAGCAACCAAATGTCCAACTATTATCTCTGGTTTCTCAAGCACCCATAGCTAGAGCCTCTGCACTCCAAAAATTGCTGGAAAAGTCTGCACCACAATTATCATCACAAGATAGGGTTCGAGTTCGCTATTTACTAGCTATAGATTTATTAAGTCAAGGTCAGGGGAAGGCTGCTTTAGAATATCTCAGAAAATTAGAGCAAGATTATGCTTTACTTGCTCCCTATATTATGTTCCGTCAAGCTCAAGCTTATAAGCAGATTAAACAACCCGAAAAAGTTAGAGAGATTATTCAAGATATAGTTGCTACTTATCCTGATTCTCCCCTAATTCCCGATGTTTTAGCTTTAAGAGCCGAAAATCCAGCTCAATTTCAAACACTACTCCTAGAGAAATTTCCTTATCATCTTCGTACTCAAGCTTTGGTGCGCCAAAAGATTGCTCAAGAGCCTGAACAATGGGAATTGTTGCTGTTACTTGCAAAGTATAGTCGAGAATCCGATCTGGTAAAGATACGTGATCGCCTAGTACTCCAGTATCCTTCTAAGTTAACTAGGGAAGATTGGGAAGCTTTAGCTTTGGGTTATTGGCGAGATGGGGAAAATCGGAAAGCTGCCGATGCTTATGCTTTATCTCCTCCTATTCCTCAAAATCTCTATCGCACTGCTAGGGGATTTCATCTCAATGGTAATTTTGCTGCTGCGAAAAGAGCTTATCGAAGGTTAATTAAGGAATATCATGATGCTCAAGAAACAGGATGGGCTTTAGTCTATTTGGCGCGTTTTGCGAGTGCGGATGAAGCAATTGCCTATTTAGATATTGCCATCGAAAAGTTTCCTGAACAAGTACCCCAAGCTCTCCTCGCTAAGGCGAAAATTTATGATAAATTCGGTAAACCCCAAGCTGCGACAGAAGCCAGAAATAAAGCTTTAAATGATTACCAGAAATCGGCTGCTTCTCTAGGATATCGCTGGAAAATGGCACAAAAAGCAGCCAGTAGAGGGGATTTAACTGGTGCTTGGCAATGGGGTGAAGCGATCTCCGAAAATTCTGATGACCCTAAAAGTATTTTCTGGGTGGGGAAATGGGGACAACAATTGGGCAAAACTTCAGAAGCAAAAAAAGCTATGAGAAGAGTGATTGCGATTGCTCCTCAATCCTATTATGCTTGGCGATCTGCGGTGTTACTAGGTTGGGATGTGGGAGACTTTACTTCCTTACGCTCCCTTAACCCCAGTCTGAGTTTTCCGAAACATCATGAACCTTTACCAATGGGGTCGGAAACTCTACAGGAATTATACTTATTGGGGCAATATGAGTCTGCTTGGATACAATTCCAGTCAGAAATTGCTAATCCTCAACAATTAACAGTAGCAGAGCAATTTACTGAAAGTGTTTTACTAGTTAAATTAGGCAAAATCCGCTCTGGAATTCAAGGTATCTTAGACCTAAGCCAGAGAGAATATCCTCAAGAAATTGCTCAATGGCGATCGCTAAGGAACTTAGATACTTACTGGTCGAGTTTATTTCCTTTCCCCTATCGCCAAGAAATCTTAAACTACGCCCAACAAGAAAAGATCAACCCTTTATTAGTACTGTCAATAATGCGAAAAGAATCAACTTTTGAGGCAAATATTGGTTCTAGAGAGGGTGCAGTGGGTTTAATGCAGGTTATTCCCTCAACCGCTAAATGGGTAGCAGAACAAGCTAACATTACAGAGTATTCTTTAGCTAAACCCGAAGATAACATTAAAATTGGCACCTGGTATCTTGCCTACAATCATAAACGTTATCAAAACAATTCCTTATTTGCGGCTGCGAGCTACAATGCAGGAACAGGAAATGTCAATCAATGGCTAAAACGCTACAATACCAAAGACTTAGATGTTTTTGTGGAACAGATACCATTTCAAGAAACCAAAGACTATGTAGAAGGCGTATTCGGCAATTATTGGAATTATCTTCGGTTATACAATCCTCAAGCGCAACAGATGATCAACGACATGAACTTCTAAGTTCACATTTAAGCATATATCTTCTATAATATGTCTTCTATAGGGAACAGGGCACGCCCTGGAGACTTGAAAACAAAACCAATCAATCTATTATGGTATTAATGGTATCAATACCTGGATATATTAAGTCTCCTCCCGGAGGTTAAAGGGAAAAGCGCACCGCCCTTGCCGAGGAAACCTCGGCAATAGGGACGGAGCAAGAAGGGTAATAAATTGATTACCAATAGCTAATTATTCAGTTTTTTTGTAAGGAGTGCAAGATGTGAGTATAAACTATCAGCCATCAGTATTTAGCTGAAGGCTGACGGCTGAGAAATGACCGCTCAAAATATATCTACTTGGGTACCTTCAACCATTGACTTTTCCTTTTTTACCGAACCCAACAAATCTTGTAACTCTTCAAAAGATTCTTCAGAAATTTGGTCTAAAATTTCAATTTTATCCTCCAACTCTTCAAGAGAGAAATCATTATCTTCTTCTAGGGAAGGTAACTCCCCCAAGGGTTCTTCTGCTGCTTCCCCATTATCTAATGCTTCTAAAGAGAAATCATGGTCTTCTTCTAAGGAAGGTAACTCCCCCAAGGGTTCTTTTGTTGTCTCCCCATTATCTAATGCTTCTAAAGAGAAATCATGGTCTTCTTCTAAGGAAGATAATTCTTCAAAAGGGTCTTTTGTTGCTTCCCCATTATCTAATGCTTCTAAAGAGAAATCATGGTCTTCTTCTAAGGAAGGTAATTCTTCAAAAGGGTCTTTTGTTGTCTCCCCATTATCTAATGCTTCTAAAGAGAAATCATGGTCTTCTTCTAAGGAAGGTAATTCTTCAAAAGGGTCTTTTGTTGCCTCCTCATTATCTAATGCTTCTAAAGAGAAATCATGGTCTTCTTCTAAGGAAGGT
>JASJEK010000282.1 GCA_030064915.1 Xenococcaceae cyanobacterium MO_234.B1 | reverse complement strand
GGAGCTTCTATTGCCCCGTGCCTTAAGGTTCATATTCATAGATTAAAGATTAAAGCTCCATTCGCGCCCCGCAGGATCTGTCGTTTTACGGCAGAGTAACGCTGACTGATTTTATTTCGCGCAAAGAGGTCAGAACCCGCGTCGGCGTGAGACGCAAGGGCACCGAATGGGGGAATCACCTCTAATTTCTAGTGCTGAGACAATAGACTCTAACAAAATACTCCCCCCTTCCCGGTGCTGACCTAGCAAAGACGCAAAGGTCATTTTATCTCGTTTGGTTTTTAGTTTTATAATGTTTCTGGGTCTAATTCTTGGGTTTTGCCTGCTTGATATTCTGTCATCGCCTCGGCAGCAAGCTTGGCTAGCATATCTTGAGAATCAGCAAAGACTTTTTCCCATTTCATCTCGTCTTCAAGTTCTTCTAGAATAATTGTGGCAATGGTGTCCTGTTCATTGTCAGGAAGATTTTTCATATTGGCGATCGCTTGTTCTAGGAGTTCGGTCATTTTTATCCTACTAATCTAAAAAAAAATTATTATGGTGCTTGAATCAGAAACTTCTCTCAAACACGATTACATTATCAGTAATGGTATTCGACTGCATTATGTTACCCAAGGAGAGGGGGAGTTAATGCTTTTGTTACACGGGTTTCCTGAATTCTGGTACTCCTGGCGATATCAAATTCCAGAGTTCGCCACAGATTACAAAGTAGTTGCTCTTGATTTACGAGGTTATAACGACAGCGAAAAGCCTGAAGGAAGAGAAGCTTATGCAATTACTGAGTTGGTCAAAGATATCGAAGGTGTTATTAAAGGTTTAGGTTACGAGCAGTGCGTGTTGGTAGGGCATGATTGGGGAGGAATGCTCGCCTGGAATTTTGCCTATGCTCATTCAGAAATGGTGGAGAAGCTTATTGTGATGAATCTGCCCCACCCTGCTAAATTTGTCCAAGCATTGCGTACTAATCCCCAACAAATGCTACGGAGTTGGTACATACTATTATTTCAACTCCCCTTGGTACCAGAATTCTTGTTGCAAGCTGATGACTATCGGATGATTGCATCTATTTTTGTTGAGACAGCAATAGACAAAACTGCTTTTCCCCCACAAGACTTGGAAGCTTACAAAAAGGCTGCTGCCAAACCAGGCGCACTTACAGCGATGCTCAATTACTATCGCCATAACTTTCTGGGACTTTTCAATCCAACAGAATGGACAGTATTGCAAGTTCCCACAATGATGATTTGGGGGGAAAATGATACAGCTTTGGGAAAAGAGTTAACTTACGATACTCAAGAGTATGTGAAGCATTTGCAGCTTCGTTATCTTCCTAACTGTAGTCACTGGGTACAACAAGAGCAACCCGAATTGGTAAATCAATATATGGGAGATTTTTTAGACACCTAAAATTCATATTTTTCTCACTCAATGAATACTTTCGGTGTCCAGGTTCCCTGAAATCCATGGGGTACATGATGTTTGACCAAACAGAAACCACCTTAATAATCTTCTTTTTTTCATTTATGGCTTAATTTAAAGGGAGTCCAATATTTTTAACTCCTAACCCTGCCCAAACGCGAAATTTCCTTTCTCTGTGCAGAGCTTGACCCAATTCGGTAGCATAGTTAATGCCCATTTATTTCCCAGTAAATAGCAGTGACTCAAACTAACCTCGATTTTCTAGCGCAAACCGATCCTGAAATAGCAGAAGCCATTAACCTAGAACTACAACGACAAAGAACTCATATAGAATTAATTGCTAGTGAAAACTTTACCTCCCCTGCGGTGTTAGCAGCCCAAGGTTCAGTATTAACTAATAAATATGCCGAAGGTCTGCCCAAAAAACGTTACTATGGCGGTTGTGAATTTGTCGATCGCGCAGAACAATTAGCTATCGATAGAGCTAAACAACTTTTTGGTGCCCAGATGGCTAATGTGCAACCCCACTCAGGGGCGCAAGCTAACTTTGCTGTTTTCCTTGCCTTACTCCAACCAGGAGATACTATTATGGGGATGGACTTATCCCACGGTGGACACCTAACCCACGGCTCTCCTGTTAATGTTTCTGGTAAATGGTTTAATGTAGTTCAGTATGGAGTCAATAAAGATACTGAACGACTAGACTTTGACCAAATTAGAGATATTGCACTTCAACACAAACCGAAACTAATTATTTGTGGTTACTCTGCTTATCCCCGTACTATTGAATTTGATAAGTTTAGAGCGATCGCAGATGAAGTAGGAGCATATTTACTGGCAGATATTGCTCACATTGCTGGTTTAGTAGCCACAGGACATCACCCTAACCCCGTTCCCTACTGTGATGTTGTCACTACTACTACCCACAAAACCCTCAGAGGACCCAGAGGTGGTCTGATCTTAACTCGCGATGGGGAATTAGGCAAAAAACTCAATAAAGCAGTATTCCCAGGAACTCAGGGAGGACCTCTAGAACACGTAATTGCAGCTAAAGCAGTAGCTTTTGGGGAAGCACTCAAACCCGAATTTAAAGAATACTCCGCTCAAGTAATTGCTAACGCCCAAGCTATGGGAGAAGGTTTTAAAGAAAGAGGTTTTAAACTGGTTTCTGATGGTACAGATAACCACTTGATCCTCTTAGATTTACGCTGTATTGAGATGACAGGAAAAGAAGCTGATAGCTTAGTTAGTGGGATCAATATTACTGCTAACAAAAATACTGTTCCCTTTGATCCCAAATCTCCTTTCGTTACCAGTGGTTTACGCCTTGGCTCTCCTGCAATGACCACCAGAGGAATGGGGACAACAGAATTTAAAGAGATTGCTAACATTATTGCAGAAAGATTGCTAAATTCTACAGATGAAGGAGTCAAAAAAGATTGTTTGCAACGTGTAGCTGCCTTGTGCGATCGCTTTCCTTTATACCCTTATCTGCAAATTCCTGCAACAGTAGGTATCTAAAAGTTAAGGGCAAAACACTGTTCGAGAACTCTATACTCTCATGCCTGTCGAACTCTATCATCTAATTGCCTTTCTCATCTCTGTGACCGTAGTTTTATGGACTATTCCCGATGTCAAAACTGTCGGTCTTAAATTCGGTATAGTAGATCGACCTAATGCCAGGAAAATTCACAAAAATCCCGTTGTTCGTGTCGGCGGGGTTTCTATATTTGCTGGTACTATTGTTGCCCTGTTAGTTGTCTGGCGGTTAGGAGCATTTACTACCATTCCTCCTAGTAAGCAATTAGAAGTGGGGGCTATCCTCTGTGGTAGTATTTTATTTTTCTGTATTGGTTTTGCTGATGACCTTTTAAGTCTCACTCCTCGGTCAAGACTTATCATGCAGATTGCTGTAGCTGCTGGTTGCTGGTTTACAGGAGTAAGAATTGATTTTCTTTCTGTTCCTTTTGCTGGCTTGATCCATCTTAGTTGGTTAAGTCTCCCCATTACAGTTATTTGGCTAGTGGGAATGGCTAATGCCATTAACTGGATCGATGGAGTTGATGGTCTAGCAGCAGGGGTTTCTGGTATTGCAGCAGTAGTGATGTTGATTGTTACCCTATTTATGAATCAACCTGCTGCTGCGTTAATTGCTGCTGCTTTAGCTGGTGCTGCTTTAGGATTTTTGCGTTACAATTTCAATCCTGCTCAAATCTTTATGGGGGACGGTGGAGCTTATTTTATGGGTTTTACCCTAGCTGGGGTGGGAGTAATTGGCTTAGTTAAAACTACTGCTGTAACGGCGGTGTTATTACCTTATGTAATTCTAGCTGTACCAATTTTAGATATGTCCGCAGTGATCCTCTCTCGCATTAGTAAAGGAAAATCCCCCTTTGTCGCTGATAAAAGTCATCTCCATCATTGGTTACTAGAATCTGGTATTTCTCCACGTTTGACGGTACTGTTTATTTATACCCTAACCTTGTGGGTTGGTAGTATTGCTATGGGTTTTTCTAATATTCCCAGTGGTTGGGGCTATGCGATCGCAGCTACAGTGCTTCTGGGCTATACTAGCTGGCAAGTTTATCGTAATAGACAGGGACAGAAAACAGAAAACCGTAAATAATTGATAATTGATAATTGATAATTGATAATTGATAATTAATAATTAATGAGTGCTGAGATTATTTGTATTGGAACTGAACTACTACTAGGGGATATTCTCAATACTAACTGTCATTATCTGGCTCAAGAATTAGCTAGTCTGGGAATTCCCCATTACTATCAAACTGTAGTAGGGGATAATCTCAAGAGAATTCATCAAGTTATTGAAGTTGCCACCCAAAGGTCTTCGATTCTTGTTTTTACAGGAGGTTTAGGTCCTACTCCTGATGATTTAACCACAGAAGCGATCGCCAGTTTTTTTACAACTCCTCTAGAAGAGAAACCAGAAATTATCGCCGCAATTAAAGCTAAATTTGCCTCCGTCGGACGGGAAATGACAGCTAACAACCGCAAACAAGCCCTAATTCCCGTAGGAGCCAAGATATTACCCAATCCCACAGGTACAGCCCCAGGGATGATCTGGCAAATTTCCTATTCTGGTAAAACTCTTACCATTATGACGTTCCCTGGTGTTCCCTCAGAAATGCATCGAATGTGGCGCGAAACCGCTGTGCCTTTTCTGAAGAGTCAAGGCTGGGGTCAAAATATTATCTATAGTCAAATGTTGCGCTTTCGCGGTATTGGGGAGTCTGCCTTAGCAACCAAAGTAGAGCATTTGTTTGCTCTAACTAATCCCACCGTCGCCCCCTATGCCTCCAAGGGAGAAGTTAGGTTACGTATTTCTGCTAAAGCTAAATCAGAAACTGAAGCTATGGCTCTAATTAAACCTGTAGCAGAGGAAATTCAAAACATTACAGGGTTAGATTATTTTGGTAAAGATGAAGACACCCTAGAAGCCGTTGTCAGTAAATTGTTACGCGATCGCCAAGAAGCTGTTGCTGTAGCAGAATCCTGCACTGGCGGAGGTTTAGGGTCAATACTAACGGCTATCCCAGGAAGTTCAGAATATTTCCTAGGAGGTATCATTGCCTATAGCAATCAGGTCAAAATGGCTTTGCTTGCTGTTTCAGAGGAAACTCTCGATCAATGGGGGGCAGTGAGTCATCCTGTAGCACAGCAAATGGCACAAGGCGCAAAACAAAAACTCAATACAGATTGGGGGATTGGAGTTACTGGGATAGCTGGACCTGATGGGGGAACAGAGACAAAGCCAGTGGGCTTAGTTTATATTGGTCTAGCAAGTCCTGATGGTCAAGTAGCAAGCTTTGAATATCGTTTTGGCAAAGATAGAGAGCGTTCTCTAATCCGCTATTTAAGCTCCTATCAGGCTCTCGATCTTCTACGCCGAAAACTATTAACTCTCTAAATTGCCTCTAACCAATCATAAATACGATCTAGTTCCTCGATGGTGATTAAGCCATATTGCCATAACACCATAGGTATAGGACCTAGATTTTGTTCACTAGCTTTTTCGGCGATCGCCAATGAGTCAGGAGACATCGCCAACTCATCTTTTAAAAACTGGATTAACTTACTATAGTTACTATAAATAGAGTGTTTCAAGATCATCGACCTCCTTACATTTATGTGATCTCAAGAGAATAATTACAGATTTATTATGGTGACAGGATTATTCTCAAAACAACTATCTAGCGATAGTCCTAACAATTATTAAGGCTGAATTTTAATTTGCCAGTGTCCCAGATCACAACCCCACAACAATCTAGTTGATTGAAGTTAAGTATTAGATAAGTATTATAGAAGTCTTATGTTGACTGTTATCCGGCCATAATAAGTAGGTATGCAAATTAAATCACACAAAGAACTACCTCACCCAACTTGCTCTTGCAATGTAGAAGTGTGAAATTAATTTTACCCAGGTACTTATTTAGGGTTGAATCTAGTTAACTATGCAAAGAATTAATCACCAAACTTCTTTTGTTTAAGAATAGCAATATTGTGTTGCATAAGATTTAAAATTAGCTGAGAGTTTTAACTATTGCTTAGTTTTGTTGCGAAATATCTAAAAACTCGATATCCAGATTATCTCCCATCTCTAAATTAAGTTCTTTGGCTCTACCACTGCGCAATTCTATTACCCCATCAACCAGAACATTTGGGCCATAAACAGGACAATCTTCTGATGCAGTATCACAAGGAGGAACATTATCAGCGATCGCAACTACTTTACCATCTTTGAGAAAAATCATATCTAACGGGACTAGACAATTTTTCATCCAAAAACGAGTGATTCTCGGAGAGGTGAAAGGGAAAAACATCCCCCGATTATCAGGTAATTCTTCCCGAAACATTAAACCTTTTGATTGTTCCTCTGGAGTTTGAGCCACTTCTAATTCAATGATTTCTCCTGCAATATTAACTTTGGCTGAAATAGGTAATCTTTGACCCTGAAACTCTAATTCATCAGCTTGTGCTACAAAATCGACTCTATTAGTAGTCAATAATTCACAAGAACCTATCAGCATCACTGATAAACCTAAAAGACTCAAACTAATTATTTTTTTCATTGAGATGATGATTAATAACTGATAACTGATAACTGATTTACTGATTACTGATTACTGCTTACTGTATTAAGGTTCTCTCAAAACATAACCAACGCCTCTTACTGTATGAATTAACCGTTTCTTACCTTGACCTTCAATTTTCAAACGTAAATAACGAATATAGACTTCAATTACATTAGATTCCCCTCTATAGTCATATCCCCACACATTCTCGATAATGCTCTCTCTAGTAAGGACTTTACCGGGATTAGACATCAAATATTTTAGTAGTTCAAATTCTTTTGCGGTCAAGTCAACTGTATAACCATCTCTGATTGCTTGACGGGTAGTTAAGTCTAAAACTAAATCCCCAAAACGTAACTGTTCTCTAACATTAATAGTTGGCTTTAAATACAAACGGATTAACCCCAGCAAATTTTCCTTGTTATAGGGTTTAAGTAAATAATCATCCGCCCCAGCTTCCAAACAAGCGACTCTTTCTTCTACTGTTTCTGCTTCTAGCAACATCACGACTGGAATACGACTTCCAGAAGCTCTTAATTGATGACAAAAATCAATTCCTGATTCTCCAGTCCATTCTTTATCTATAATGACCATAGCTGGTTCAAAAATGGTAAATTTTTGCCAACTAGGAATAACATCTTTTTCGAGCACAGGATAGTACCCTGCTGCTTGTAAATCTTGACTTGCCTGGCGAGAAAAAACTTCGTCTGTCAGTAAAAGAACACGAAAATTATCAATCATAAGACTTGAAACACCGGAGCATTATTCTTGAAGACCAACAATTAATTAGGGAAGTTCCACAGAAGTTGGTTTCGCAATATGGGGTAAACCCCATCCTAATTTTTCCCGTAAAATGCGGAAAAATTCAGGTGATTGCAAACGAATAAACCTAGCGTTGTAATCAGACTTCGCAATACGAATCCGATCTTCCGGTAAGATATAACAACCTCCATTGCCATCTACTACCATGACCATGCGATTTGGAGTGGCAGGAAAAACATTTACCTCTTCTTGATCGGAAAATACTAAAGCGCGAGAAGCTAGAGAGTGAGGACAAATCGGTGCTAGCTGTAATACAGGAACATCAGGAGTAACTACAGGACCTCCTGAACTCAGAGAATAAGCGGTAGAGCCTGTAGGAGTTGAGATAATAATCCCATCTGCTGCAATGTCCACAGGAGCGTGTCTCCCAATTTGAATTTCAAAATGACACATACTGGTTAAAGGCTCTCGATGCAAGACCATTTCATTTAGAGAAAGAGCTTCCCAAAACAAAGCATCATGACGAAATACTCTTACAGTTAGCATGGAGCGTTCTTCTATCTCATATTCTCCTGCTAGTAATTTATCTAACGCTTGGGAAAGTTGATTGAGATAGATTTCAGTTAAAAATCCCATATGTCCTGTGTTAACTGTCAGCAGTGGGACACCGCAAGGAGCAAGCTGACGAAAAGCGGATAGTACAGTGCCATCTCCTCCTAAGACAATAGCAAATACCATATCAGAACCAAAATTAGGTGGCACTAGTTGTTCAATGCGAGTGTGGCAAACAGGACTACCAGGAGTAGAGTATTCTAAAATGCCTCCAACTCCTGTATCAGTAAAAATTTCCCAATTACAGGCGGTCAGCTTTTCTTGTATCTCTGATGCGACTTTGCAAGCTACGGGTTTTATATCGTTGTAAATAATACCTGCTTTGGGCTTTGCCACGACTAAATATCTATCCTAATTTTTGAGCTTAATTATGTAATGTTATGAATTTTGGTTTTATCTTACCAGCTTATCTTGACTAAGGTGTATACATAAAGAAGTCGTGATGTCAGGAAAACTTTAGGTGGATCAAGAAAAAAGAAAATCTTGACTCATTATTATCCTTCATCCCTCATCCTTTTAAAGACCGTTTAATTCCTAATTTAAGAGATTCCTCAATGATTCCATCCATCTGTTCGGGGGTTAAGTCGATATGATGTTCGTGATTTTAGGTTTTTGAACAATGGGAACCCAAGGCTAGTTAATTTAGAAAATCTAAAACAAAGGGATTATTTTCAGGGAAATTATCTAATCCTGTTTTTAGCTTAGTTATTT
>JASJEK010000281.1 GCA_030064915.1 Xenococcaceae cyanobacterium MO_234.B1 | reverse complement strand
TAATAGAACAAGAAATATAAGTACCACAGAGAGTTGATTCTACCTGATAAGTGATTCTTTGTTCCATCCCTGGAATCGCCAAAATACGAATTGCCAGTAACTCTTTGGGACGAACATTCTCCACAAACATCCGAATCGGAATCGGAGTCAACTTGGTTACTACTTGATAGAATATGCCTGGTTTAGCAATTAAGCCTCTAGGTAAGTCTGTCTTAGAAAATAGAGGATGCCAAGATACATCAGCGATATTTATTATTTTATGCCACAAAATGTCTAGAGGAGCATTGCTGACAGTACGGTAAGTTTTATATACGAGAAATCGACAAGAAAGCTTACCTTTGTTAGCCCACAGTTTAAAAGAAAAACTCAGAATCATTACTCCTCCTCGAAAAATTTTCAGTTGTGTTTAAAATTTACTACTTCCACAATTCTAGTGAAATTTTAGGATTAACTATTGTCTTGTAGGATGATCTAAAAAATACCACCATTGGTCTGCTTTGAGCTTCAAATTCCGTAGCAACTTCCCTGCTTCATAACCAGCTTTGTTACTCCACTCTACCAGAGTTAAATTGATCTTGATTTTGAACTCTGTTGCCCAATCCAGATAATCTTGTTGCTGCTTATTTTCTATCCACAGACGGTGTTGTCTAAAGGCTTCATCAACAATTTCTGTCAGAGCTTTTCCGATTAATTCATTGTTCTTACCAGGAGTTTTAATTAACTTTTGACAATGACGACGTAAATGAGCTTGACATTTCTGTTGTGCTGCTACAGGGTAGCCATTGTGACACACCTGTAGCCTAAAGGCGTACAGGATTCTTGCTTCATCCCAACGTGTCTAGACAGAACAACAAAAGTTGTTTTACCCCCGACAGAGGTTGATCCACAAGCTTTGAGTCGATTAATTGCTGACTGTGCTTGGGGAGAACTGAAGCTAAAAATCAAGTCTGTAGCTGACAAGTTAGGACTACATTTTGTTGAAGTTGACCCCAAAAATAGCTCTCGTCAATGTAGAAAATGTGGCTATATTGACCAAAAAAATAGAAACAAAGAACGCTTTTTCTGCATTCAATGTTTCCATTTAGAAGATGCTGACAATCAGGCAGCAAAAGTACTTTTAAATCGTGGCTTAAAACAACTGGGAATTAGCGAGGGGCTGTGGGCTGAACTTGGTTCAGCCCCTTGTAAGCCCCGCCAATCTCAGCTACCGTCGGTGCGTCGGAAAGTTACGGCTCAGGATATATCATTGGCGTTGGCTGATGAGCCTAGCAACCCAAACAAAATTAAACAATTGTCTTTGTTTAATTACGATTTGTGGAGTGCTAATTTAGTAATAAATTAGCCCCGATTCCAACGCCCTTCAGCCGTTGGAGTGGGTCAATTTTGTAGTTGGAAAGCGAGGTCAAGGTCATCTAAAGAGTTCACATCTAGCCAATGACCACGAATATAAAGCACTTTGATTGGCTTGCCTTGTTTAATTAAGTAATTACACAGATCTGTCAAACTCATGGTATTAAAATTATCTTGTGTTTGCAATTCCGAGAGGGCTGCTTCTAGCGACTGTCTGCCTTGGCTACGAAACCGCAACATACCAATCCACCTACCGTGAGCTTTTTTTTCTGAGTTGGAGGTGGTTTTGCAGATCTGCAACAGGTTAACATCCTGTCTGAACACAGAAAGTTCGTCTGGTGCAGAACAATAAGCATAGTCAGGAGAACCGCTGAGAGACTTATTATTTATGGCAGAATCAACTACAGCCACTATTTCTCCTGGACAGCCCAATAAATCTCGGAGAATATAGCTTCTAAATAGTAAGTCGCCGTACGACACCAACATATCATCGTTAAAACTAGGTTGGGCATAAGTGAGGGAGACTAATTCACCAGTGGTGGCATACTCTTGGTTGTGGATGAGTTTTATATCTGGAACGTCGATAGTTTCAGCTTTATAACCCCCGACAACAGTAACATCATTAATGCTAACTTTCTTGAATTGCTCCAGCAGATGCCGTAGCAGAGGCTTACCCCCAATAGGTAACATAACTTTGGGCTTATCTAGAGTTAAGCCTTGGAATTCTTTGCCTCTAGTAGCAGCAAGCACAATGGCATGGGTGTGCTGAACACCATTACTCAAGTAACGTTTTTCTGCTGCCAAAAGTTCATCTGCCCCTTGTAAGCGGAAAATTTCTTTGACAGGTACAATCTGATCTTCAATGTTAACTAGGGTTTCGCTAGCTTGCACTTCACGGGCGATCGCTTGCATACTGGCGACAGCAGCCCGCATCATATGATTTGCCCAGATAACTAAACTAACGTCCGCTTCTCGAAAAACATCACTAGCAGTACTATAGTACTTAGTAGGGACAATTACCAAAGGACAACGGTTTGCCCACTCTTTAGCAAATGCCAGTACTTGGTCAGGGCGGAATAATTTACTATGGATCAAGATAGCATCTGCACCTGCTGCATGATACGCTTCCGCACGGCGCATGGCTTCTGCTAAATCCCAGCCAGCAATAAAAGCTTCCACACGGGCAATAATGCAGAAATCTTCATCAGTTTGACTATCCTTACCCGCCTGAATTTTACCGCAGAATTCATCAATATCCGCTAAGGGTTGACGATTCCCGTTAATAAAACTATTCGTCTTCGGAAATAGCTTATCTTCAATACAAACTCCAGCAATACCCCGCTGTTCTAACTTTCTCACCAAACGCCGCATATTATTAAAATTTCCATAACCCGTATCCCCATCCAACAAAATCGGAATTTGAGTCACATCAGCCATAAATTCCAACATTTCCACAACTTGCGTCCAACTGGCTTCATTATTATCACGGACACCATATTGAGCCGAAAGAGCCAGTCCACTTGCCCAAATACCTTTAAATCCAGCCTCTTGCACAATCCTGGCACTAATGCCATTATGTGCCTCCATAATAAATTCTAATTGGGGAGATAGTAGTAACTGCCGTAGCTTACTAGATTTGTTTTTTCGATTCATCTAAGGTCTTTAATTAGGTAATAGGTAATAGGTAATAGGTAATAGGTAATAGGTAATAGGTAATTAACTCATTCGTAATTAATTACCAAAATATGTCAATCGTATCACAAATAATTAGTCGGATTTGATACCATTCAAACTTCTTGCAATCTAGGCAAAATATCTTTTTGGGCGCGTTGAAGATCTTCAGGAAAATCAATCTCGATCCAAGGAAAGCCTGTGATGTCTTCATATCCAAATTTCTCTGGAGTCTCCAATAGCAAATCTCGAATTACTTCCTCATAGGGTTCTTCTCGCCTTCGGTGGGTAACATAATCTTGTGTACCCATCGCCAGACGTTTAGCTGTTGCACTGTCAAACCGAAAGAACCCCACAGACTCGCCAGCGAAATCATAAGCCAAATCCGCAGCCACTTGTTTGCGAAACTCCACTAGAGAACCTGCTTTGATACACAACTTCACTGGTTCCTCTTCTGGCTCAAAATCTCGATCTAACAAGAAACAATTGTCAATCTTTGTCTGTACCAATTTCTTAATCATCGGGCGATCGCATAATACGTCTGCATCCATTAGTAATAAGTCATCACCAGCAGCGAGATATTCCCGTAAAGTCCACAGACTAACCACACTACCTTGGGTGTAATGGGGATTGTACACCGCACTCACCCAACTTTCAGCCCCCATAGCTTTAATTTCAGCTTGGATAGATTCTGCTTGGTATCCTACAGCGATCGCCACTTGTTCGATCTGATAATGGCGAAGATATTCTAAATGGCGTTGTAGCAGAGATTTACCGTTAAATCTCAACAAGCTTTTGGGTTGGTTTTGTCCATCCTTCCCCAAACGTCTTCCCACACCAGCAGCTAAGATAATTGCCTTCATCCTCTCTCTTTTTGCCAGGAACACTAAGTTATTCTGTTGACGCTCCCTCACTGAAAGTGAGGGATTCTTCTCATCGCAAATCTAATAGCGAAGGAAGCTTTTTATCCTGACTGCTGCCCACAGCCAGCCTCTTGACGAGCAAGGCACTATTGTAGTCTCTGTCGCAACTCAGATTACAGCTATTGCAATCATGCCAACGGTCTGAGAGTGTTTTACTCACTCGATTTAGACATCGGCTGCAATGTTGACTAGTTCCTCTGGGATTCACTTTAATTATTCTAGTGCCATATTTTTGAGCTACTTGAGATAGTATCTGTACAAAATTAGCTACAGCATTATCACTCCATGATTTGTTCAAGCCCGAACTAGAAGCTTGCCCATTAGGAACATATCCCCCCGCCTTCGGCACCCCCCTTGAGAAGGGGGGCAGGGGGGATCGTTTGGGTTTATTTCTTCGCTTCATGTTGCGAATTTTTAAATCTTCAATGGCTAAAACATTACAACTTTTAACTAATTTATGTGCCTCGCTGTAGTGCCAATCCTTTCTTTGTCTAGCTATCTTCTGATGAAGCCTAGAAATTGCTCGTCGCACTAGTCTTTTCGCCTTCTTGCTACGAGTTTTGTCTGACAACTTTCTTTGCAATTTAGCCAGCTTAGATTCAGATTTTCTCAGGTGTTTTTGAGGCAATGCTCGGTTATTATTTGAGTCTACATATAGCTTTTCAAGTCCCAAGTCTATGCCGACAGTATTTGATTCAGTCGGTACGGTATCAAGTTCTAGTTCAGGGACAGACTTGTCTTCAACTGAAAAGTTAATGTAATATCCATCTGCTTTCCTGGTAATAGAAGCGGTTTTAAGTTTGAATCCAGGCTCAATATCTCTAGATTTAACGAACTCTAAAACACCTAATTTGGGCAACTTAATTGTATTGCCAATTAAGTTTTCGCGACTTACTTTGGGAAAAGTAAAAGTACGGTATCTAGACTTATTTTTAAACCGAGGTCGCCCACTTCTGCTACCTTGAGAATCTCCAGAGATGAATCTATCAAATGCCAGTTTGACTCGCTTAACACAATCCTGAAGTACCTGAGAGTATACATCTCGATACCAAGGTCGCTCTTTTTTGAGCATAGGTAAACTAGCTGATTGAGAATGCCAATCAGGGTTATTTCTTAACTGTTGACTACCTATTTCACACCATCTTAAGCAATACTCTCCTTGAGGAATAGTTAAGTTGCAGCGATTATATTTCCACCAGTTAAATCTATCTGCCAACAGATAGTTATATTGACAGCGCAACATATCTAGCCAACGTTCAATTTCTTGTCGCTGGACTGCTGTTGGCTTTAGTTTGTACTGGTAGGTTTTTCGCATGATAGTATTTAGATTATTATTAACCGTACAAATTGTCCACCCGCAATACCCTGACTGGCTTTCATGAGGGGCTGTGTGCTGAATTTACTTCAGCACTTTAAACGCCCCGTCCCGTCACGGGACGTGAGGGTCTTCAGCCAGAAGAAAAGATAAATTTTTTAGATTCTATAACTTTGAGCCAAAAAATCAAAATGTGGCATTGTTCAAAGTGAGTTCGGCTGCTGTTCAAAAGGTTTCTCTCAATTCTCTTCTAGGGTGGGAAAAGAACTAAAATTGATTGCTGTTTCCAACTGAGAAGCAAGAGTAAGAATCAGGCTTTCCGATGCGGGTTTACCAATTAATTGCACTCCTACGGGTAAACCATTGTGATCAATCCCTGTAGGTATGGCGATCGCTGGCTGTCCCGTAGCATTCCAAGCAGGACAGGGTAAAATCCAACTAATAATTTTGGCTAATGTCTCTTCTGGTGTAAAGTTGGCAAATTCTCCTACTCTAATAGTCGGGTGCATATAAGTAGGCAAAACTAAAACATCATAATTATCAAATAAACTAACAATTTGTCGGGAAATGAGCTGCATTTGTTGTACTGCTTGTAAATACTCTCCTGCATGACCCGATAACTCCGCAATCCAGCGATTCATGGGACTTAAGGCATCTAGAGTGACTCCAGAAGAAGTAATACCAGCACTCCAAATTGTAGTAAAAGGTGCAATTAAAGGGGTCACATCAAAGGAAATTTCTGCTACTCTATGACCCATTGCTTCTATGATGCTAACTGTTTGTTTAACACTTTCCTGACAAATGGGGTGGGCTTCTCCTGCAGGTGCGATCGCAGTAGCAAAGCCAATGGATAATTGAGGTAAGGTTTGCTCGATAGCAGTCAAAAAAGGTATTTCAGGATCGGGAAGCCAATAAGGATCGCCAGTAATGTAACCTGAGATTATATCCAATAAAGCAGCACCATCTTTCACAGTACGAGCCAATACTCCATTAGCACTAATGCCATTTTGAAAGTCGCCCACTGGTGCATAGGATACTCTTCCGCGACTGGGTTTAATTCCTACCAAGCCACAACAAAAAGCGGGTCCTCGGATCGAACCGCCTCCGTCATTGCCGTGGGCGATCGCACACAAGCCAGCAGCTAGGGCTGATGCTGCGCCACCACTAGAACCTCCTGGGGTATAATCCAAGTTCCAAGGATTCCGAGTGGGGCTAAACCCTGGGGATTCTGTATAGGGTAAAGAACCTAATTGAGAGGTTGCGGTTTTACCTAAAATAATTAACCCTGCTGCTTTGATTTTGCTCACCACTCCCTCATCGTAGTCAGCAATTTGTTCTTTGAGGGCTGAAACTCCATAGCTTATGGGCATTCGGGCTACTGCGTTTAGGTCTTTAATTGCTGTTGGAACACCAAAAAGGGGCGGTAAAGTTTGAGTATCCCTTGTCTGAGCTATTTGTTCGGTTTTCTGCTTGGCATCTGCGATCGCTGATTCGGCTGCTACGTGATAAAAACAACCTAATTGGGGGTTGTAAGTTTCAATTCTAGCTAAATACAGCTCTACTAATTCTAAAGGAGAAATTTGGCGATCGCGTATTAGTTGGGCTTGGGTTAAAGCTGGGGCGAATGCTATATTTGTAGCTTGATCTGAACGCATTGTAACATTTATCGTTAAGTAACTTAGGCTTAGATATTTTATACTTTGGAAATCCCTAACCGTGAGCAAAAATTCTGATAGTAGACGAGAAATATTACACATAATCTTAGCTCTTGGTAGTGGAGTAGGATTAATTTATCTAGCTTTCTTAAAACCAGGTATTTGGGGCATTGATGGGACAGAAATGTTCTTTGTCTCTCAATCTCTGGTAACTGAGGGAGATTTTTCTATACCTCCAGGTGCAGGGATAGTTGGTCCAGATGGACAACACTATTCTATTCGTTATCCTTTATTGCCTGTTGTGGCTACTCCCTTTGTAGCGGTAGGACTATTTTTGGGTCACTTGTTAAATATTCCACCTCGCTATGCAGCAGGATTTTGCGCTTTAATTTTATCGGTTATTTTGACTGCTGCTACTACCTCTTTAGTTGCTTTATTATCCATTAGATTAGGCGCAACCAAAAGAGGAGCATATCTAGCCTCCTTAAGTTTTGCTTTTGGTACAACAGCTTTAGTCTACGCACGGCAGTTTTTTGCTGAACCTTTACTCTCCTTTATGACAACTCTTAGTCTTTACTTGGCTTTGGGTAAAACCTATCGAGAACATGCAATTGCTAGCTTTATCGGAGGACTGGCGATCGCAGCTAAACCAGCAGGAGTAGTTATTGGGCCTGTATTAGCTCTTTATTTTGCCTGTAAAAAATATCCTTTCCGCACTATTCTTAGTCCTTTAGTGGGTACAGGTATGGGTTTAATGCTCTACTTAGGATATAACTATTTGCGCTTTGGAGATTTCTTGACTTCTGGGCAAAATTCCTCTAAGTTCCAATTTGACGGTATGTTAGAAAGGCTAGTGGGGTTAATTTTTAGTCCTGGTGCAGGAGGGGGTTTAATTTGGTATTGTACTCCCGTAGTACTGATAATTATTGCTTGGCGTAAACTGTGGAAAACCAAACCCATTGAAACTTTGGCTGTGTTAGGAATTTTTTGTGGCTACTGGATACTACATTCTTTTTGGCGGTTTGGCGGTTGGAGTTGGGGACCGAGATTTCTGGTTCCTACTTTACCCGGATTATTTGCCGTGATTGGGTTACTAGAGCGAAAGTGGCAGCGATGGTTAATTATTTTGACTTTAATTGGTTTATTCTCGAATGCACCTACTTTAGTTTCTTTCTTTCAACGCTACTATGCAGAGGCATCGGATGGAGGATATATTAGCAAAGTTTTATCTTTGTGGGGGCATCCCACCTATGCACCTTTGTTTAATGCTTGGGGAGCAGCTTTTCGCCAGTTACAAGAAGCTTTCAGTACTGATATTAGGGATGTACTTAGTAGCGTGGGGATAGTACCAACCAAAGGGGAATTAGCAAGTTCTGATTTGCTTAGGATTGTAGCCGTATGGTGGTGGATGTTACCTATTGCAGGTATTCCCATCTGGGTTGGTTTTCTGATTGCCGTAATGATGATCGCTTTAGGAGTATGGATATTGAGAAAGGGTTGGTTATTAAGTAATAGGTAATAACCTTGTAATAACCTTGATTCGCGTAATTAGGGCTTGCCAAAAAAGCTCAAAATTCTTGTCTAGGATAGATAATTAGACAAAAGCAGGAGTCTGGCATTACCAAAACCCTGCTTCTGTTCATTCCTTAGCAAATATTTTTAACAGTAATCAGTGATTATTAATGACTGATT
>JASJEK010000280.1 GCA_030064915.1 Xenococcaceae cyanobacterium MO_234.B1 | reverse complement strand
CGAAAAAGCTCATCCAGATGTTTTCAATCTCTTCTTGCAACTCCTAGATGATGGTCGTCTCACTGACGCTAGCGGTCGTGTGGTTAACTTTAAAAATACCATTATCATCATGACCTCTAACATCGGTGCCAAAGCCATTGCCAAAGGTGGAACAGGATTAGGTTTTGCTTTTGCCGATGATAAAGGAGAAGCCGAATACCAAAAAATCCGCGATCGCGTTAACGAAGAACTCAAAAACTACTTCCGTCCCGAATTTCTCAACCGTCTTGACGAAGTAATTGTCTTCCATCAACTCACTAAAACCGAAGTAGCTGCGATCGCGGAAATCCTCTTACAAGATATCTCCCAAAGACTTAAAGAACAACGAGATATCAAACTGGAAGTTACCGAAGCCTTTACCGAAAAAGTAATCGCCGAAGGTTTCGATCCTAGTTACGGTGCAAGACCCCTCAGAAGAGCCATTATGAGACTTCTCGAAGATAGTCTCGCAGAAGCTATCCTCTCTGGTCAAATTAACGACAGCGATCGCGCTTTAGTCGATGTGAATGAAGGGGGAGAAGTTACCATCTCTGCGATCGCTAAACCTGCTTTTGCACCAGCTATCACTTAATCTCATCCCACCCATAAATGATGTAGGATGTCCCGTTGATTGTTGATTGTAATTATTCCCTATCAACTATCAATGTTGGCCACAGAGCGAATGTAAGGGCGAACTACCTTTCGCCCTTACATAAATTATGTGTCATATTCTTTTTTCAGATTGGTCTTATAGCAGTTCTATAAAGCGTGAGGTACAGAGTTTTTGGTTTTGAGGTAGGTGTTAGGTATACCTTATGAGTCCGAGAAACCCTAGATCAATTATCACTAGATCAATTATCAATTGTTAATCAACAAATTCTTTCATATACTTCCCCCACAAAGTAGCAGCTTGCCAACTACTTCCACGAGTGGGAGAATTATCATCATTACCCAACCAAATACCTGTTACTAAATCTTCTTTAGGCACATATCCAATAAACCAAAGATCGACATTATTATCAGTTGTACCCGTTTTTCCTGCTTCCCCTTCTCCCAATTGAGCAGCCCTTCCCGTGCCATTTTTTACGACTTTTCTTAACATTTTAGTCATGGGGTCTGTCACTCTTTCACTAACAGCTTCCCTGCGGTTTTCTTCCTGTTGATTAAAAGCATAAATTTCTCGACAAGTATCAATATTATTGTTATCGGTGCAATCTCCACCATCTAAGATTCTTGTAATAGCATGGGGGCGATACCAAATACCATCATTAGCCAAAGCACCATAAGCACCAGTAATTTCTAGCACACTCACTTCGCTTTGTCCCAATACTAAACCAGGAGCTAAAGTTAAGGGGGACTCAATACCCATCCGTTGCGCCATATCTGCAACTCTATTTAATCCTACATCTTGGGCAACTCTAAGTGCGATCGCGTTTTCTGATTTTGCCAAGCCCTCATACATATCTATGTTACCGCTACTCCTTTCGCAAGCTTTATATCTTTGTCCTTTCCAAAAAACAGGCTTACAGGAGTATTTTTTATCAGGATCGATCCCTCTTTCGATCGCAGCAGCATAAGCAAACACTTTAAATGTCGATCCTGGTTGTCTTTTCGCTTGGGTAACGCGGTTAAACTGACTTTTATGGTAGTCAACACCACCTACTAGGGCAACAATTTCCCCTGTATTGCTATCTAGGGTAACTAATGCTCCTTGAGAAAAACCGAGTCTTCCTCCATCTTCAGTGACAGAGTTACGGAGGGATAATTTGGCAGCTTTTTGTAAGTCTAGGTTTAACGCCGTCTCAACAATAAAATTCCCTTCCTTTGCTACTTCTGTCCCCAACAATACTTGTAATTCGTCTAGGACATAACTGTAAAAATAGGGGGCAACTGTGCTAGAAAGAGTACGACGAGCATTAGGACTTACTTCAATACGCGATCGCCTGGCTCGATCAGCTTCTTTCTCTGTTACCATTCCTAGCTTTTCCATTCTATTAATTACCCGATTTCTTAACGCGATCGCCGTATCATAGTCTTTGACTGGGTTGTAGGCATTGGGGGCTGGTAAAATTGCCACTAGGGTAGCGGATTCGGATAAGTTTAAATCCGCTGCGGATTTTTCAAAGTAAAATTGGGCTGCATCCTCAAAACCGTAAGCCCCCACACCCAGATAAACTCGATTGAGATAGGTTTTTAAAATTTCATCTTTACTATAAATAGCTTCTAGTTTCAGGGCGACTAACATCTCCCTTAACTTTCTTCCTGCGGTGTTTTGTCTTCCCACTTCAGGAAACAGACTCCTCGCAAGTTGTTGAGTAATGGTACTTGCACCCTGTTTCAATCCCGAAGCCCTAAGATTAATTACAATGGCTCTAGCGATACCATAAGGATCAACACCCAAATGCCAATAATAACGACTGTCTTCAGAAGCAATAACCGCTTTGGGGAGATAAGGAGAAAAGTCTTTGAGGCGTTTTAATTCCCTGTGGGTGTTTTTCGCTACAGGATTAATCGGAGTTTCCTTGTCTTCAGCATACACTACTACTGGTCGAGTTGACTCTCTGGGTATGGGATACACTGATACTTTTAACCATTCCCAACCGATCCAAATTACTAAGATGCCCAAGAATCCCCCTATACTATACAGGGCATAGGGAAGAACTTTTATCCACAAGGGGGGTGTATTGTAATATTTAATAGTAACTGCGTCTTTTAGTTCTGGGGGACTGAGGGTAAAACTTTCTCCGTGATATAACGAGAATGAATTGAAGCGTCGTTTTCCCCTGTATATCCCATTAGTAGAGTTTTCATCTTGAACTATAAAAGAGCGAGGCTGTTTTTTGTTTCTGGTTAAGCTACAGTGTTCCTGACTAACTATGGCATTGGGTATCTGAATATCACAGCGAGAACTTCTCCCAATAGTATAGCGATCGCCTAATAAGGGATAAACTTGTTCTCCGCGATCGCCATCTTGTACCCTAATTTCTGGTACAGGCTTTTCTTCCTTAAGTTTTAAAGCGTTAAAGTTTACCTTGGCTTGAATGTTTTGTACTGCCTTGGTAATGATTTTGCTTACTGGAGATTGGGAATTGTTCCTAGTCATCGGATATTATTTCGCGCAAAGAGGTCAGACCCCGCGTCGACGCAAGGCGCAAACGTCCTGTATAAACGCAAGTGCGTGTCTTCCGAGGTCTCCTCGGAAGCTTGTCCCGCACGCCTGGGGTCCCCCCAGGCGACACGGACTTGGGAACGCTGACCTAAGCTTAGACGCAAAGTTATCCTTATTGTAAGAAATTTGATTTTCAGAGAGTTTGAGTGTGTTTTCTTATGCAGAGGCGCAGAGGGATTTTATTTAGATGGTGGTTTGCCCAAAACCAACGATTGGCATTTAGAACTAAAGATAGAGATCTCTGCTTGCCAACATTTATATTTTTTGCCTGGCTTCTGAGCTTCACTAGCATTATTGCTTAATATTACTTAACATTATAGATATAAACTCTTTCTTTCCTATTTTCCACAAAATCATGGGTAATTCTTTAGTTAAAATCGGCTTTTCCTGTCTTATTCTCTTGTGTATTAGTATTTTGGGAGTTTTGACTTTTAGCTTTCCTGCACAGGCTTTAGAATCAGAAACTCAGCCCTATTTCATCAAGTCCATTGAAAAAGATAAAGTATTGGTTGTTTCCCCAAATTTTCAAGGTCCATTGACCCAAACCAGTCTTCTACCATCCTTGACAGAAATTAGCGAAAATTATCACATCAAAGCCACCAGAGCCATTGAAGCCGAAAAGCTTAATGGCAAGTTAGTTCCTGGTTTGATCGTCTATGTAGAGGCTAGAACTTTCAATGGAGAACCAGAGAGGATGTTGGCCAACAAGCTTTAAGAGATTTTATGGGAGATTGACTTCTCCAACGTTTCCGCTAACGTTCAAAAGGTTGGATTCTAACCCAGGTTATGAGTACAAAATTTGTCGCACTACTCAATCGTGAACTACCCACACTGATGCTTCCCATACGGTTTGGGCTTCCTACCCAAAGAAGAGCTTTCTGCTCCGACGTGCCCCATAAACTTTTGAGGAAACCTCAAAAGACAGGCACTCAAGAATAGCTAGTCTTACATTCTGGCGATAGGCTGCGGAATGGGGGCTTTTAAAAACCTAAATTTATAGTTCTAACCGATAGCTTTACTATCGAAGCCGCCATTCCCGTCCCGCGTCCCGCAGGTCAAAAGCTTGTTGGTTTTTATGAGGTGCTGTCGCTGGAATTTATTTCCAGCGCTTTCAAGCGCCGTCCTGCACCTACCTTTGTCTAGGTTGGGATCGTAGCTTTGTCTAGTTCACTACGGCGGGTCGGGGTCACGTACAGCAGCTACTTCCCTCTTTCCGCTACTCTCCGAATCATTAGCCCAGGTCATTACCCTGTAGACCTATCAGAAATTACAACAATTATACACACGACTGGGAAGGTTAATCATGAAAAGTTTACTGTGTTTAGTTTTTAGAAATCTGTACTTTAGTCAGCGTTACACCGCCGTAAAACGACGGTGTAACGCTGACCGCATTCCGCGGTCAAAAAATGGCTTCAAATACTTGATTTTACGTAAAGCGCGATCGCTATAATCAAGCTTGGTCATAAGTCCGTTTTTTATCTTTGGATTCTTTGTTTGGTAAAACTAAAACATCTTTTCTCTTTTGAATAATTAAAGTAACAATAAAATAAACTATAGTATGAACTAGCAAGATTCCCCAGTTTAGTAGTAAATTGTCCCAGTTAGCAGCATAAACATCACTAGGTTGAAATATTTTAGATAACTCATCTATATTCTGCGTTTCTGGGACCATAGAATTAACATCAGCTAAAGCCCCATAAGCTCCTACTGACCAGCGACTTAAGGTTAACCAGGAAAATTTAGTTGCCCAGCTTTCAGGCTTAAAAATAAATAAAACTCCTGATAAAATAATCTGAGGTATCATGATTAGAGGTAACAAACTATTCCCTTTGTTAATATCTTTAACCCCAGCAGAAAGCATTAAACTTAAACTTGTACTAGCTATTAAAGTTAAGGCTGTAGTAATAGCAAATCCTTCGTACCAATTAATTAAATTTGATTTAGGAGCTTCAAAAACTATAATTGCTAAGGTCATAAGTATGGTTTGAACGAGAGCAATTCCTCCACGAATAATTAATTTCGAGCCAATATAAGGAATTAAGCCTAAATTTAGTAATCTTTCTCGAAAATAAATGGCAGATTCTTTAACAATTTCTTGAATAGAATTAGAAAGTCCAATCCAGATACCAATACAACTAAAAATAAATAATAAACGTAGAGCCAAAGAAGCTTGAGTAATATCTTGGGGGAGATTAGGATTATTAATAATACTGAGGGGTTGCTCTTCTCCTAAAGATAAATGAGTTAGAAGAATAGTGATTGGTCCAGATAATAAAGCTAGTATTAAACTAACATGATCGCGTACTACTAATTGCCAATAACGTTGGGATAATAACCATAGTTGTTTAATCGGGGAAATACCGGTTCTAATAGCAGTATCTGTCGTTTGTTGTTTTTGTTTCCCTGGACTAAGGGTATTTTTAATATAAGCAGAATATTGAGGCGAGCTTAAATATCTTTTCGACCATTCCTCCACCACAATTTTACCTTTATTCAATTTGATATAAATATCAGCAAAATACTTAAAATCTACCTTTGGCATTTGAAAGAAACTTAAGGCTTCTTTAGGGGGTCCAAAATAACAGATATTACCTCCTAAACCCAGAAAAGCAATGCGCTCGCATACTTCTATATTACCTGTGGCATGAGTTACCAACACAATTGTTCGACCCCGCTTGGCTTGTTCTTGCAATAACTCCATCATTTCCTTATCTAGCCCAGGATCAAGCCCCGAAGTTGGTTCATCTAGAAAGAAGAGTTTAGGATCTGCTAATAACTCCACTCCAATACTGACTCTTTTTCTTTGCCCGCCACTGAGTTTACTAACTAGGGTATTAGCGACATGGGATAACTGGATTTGCTCGATGGTATTGGTAACTACTTTATTGATATTCGTATCAGGAGGAAGGCGCAACCGACAAGCATAGGTCAAAACTTCCTTTACCGTTAGGTTATAATGAATGATATCGTCTTGAGGAACATAGCCAATTTGAGAACGATAAATTGCCCAATTTTGGGCCAGATTATCTCCATTCAAAAAGACTTCTCCTGAAGAAAGAGGTGCAATTCCCAGTAAGGATTTCATTAAGGTCGATTTTCCTGCACCACTACCTCCTACCAAAGCTACTAGCTGTCCTGGTTCAATCGCTAGAGATATATTATTCAAAATTATTTTTTCTTGTTTGTTCTTATCTTTAACTCGGCGACACAGTTTATGGGCATCAAGACGGATATTATTGGTGGCATTATTTAATTCTAGGGACTCTCCTGTATACATGAGGATATAGGGTCCGATTTGAATCGTATCGTCCCTCTTTAACAGAACTTTGCCCTCTAGTCTTGTGCCATTAACAAAAGTGCCATTAGTGCTGTGGTCTTGCAGCACATGACCACCTTTCCCATCAGAATAGATGGTAGCGTGTAGTCGTGACACTGTAGGTGCATCTAACTGTATCGAATAATAATTATTGGGTTGAGGAGAGCGGCCCAATTCTACACGACCCTCTAAGCCACTCAAGTTCAGCTTGCGCCTACTGGGTACAGTAATCCTCGAACTACTCCTAATGTTGGTATAGGTCAGAATAATTTGATAACGAGGGTCTTGTCCGATGTAAATTTGTATTCGATTTTTGAGAAGATATCCCTCCGCAACATTAATCCGAGTGTGATCGATAAACATACCATTACCACTAGGATTTTCGCGATCGCCATCATAAATCCGATAATCTATGCCTTCTTTTTGAATTACTGCTTGTTTGCGAGATATTACATTCCAGTCTTGGGGTACTAACAGATCAGACCATCCTGCAAGTCGCCCCAAGTGATGGGTATCTTTAGTCAACTCGAATCTTTTAATCTTTCCCTGATTATTTAATTCAATTAGGGGTCTCGTATTGACAACAGTTTGTTGAGCGAAACTATTAGTCATTAGTTTTTAACTTTAGTAAACTACTCTAGTAAGCCAAATTGTTTGCATTATGACAGGAAAGTTGAGGTTTTAGGGATTTCACCGTAATTTTTTTGTAATTCTCAGACATATAAAAAAAAACCTATGATTCGTATAAACTTATAGAGGGAAGCATTATCTAATTAAAGGAATGGAGGAATAATTTACTTCTAAACTAAGGGTTTAACAACAACAATGTCCAATTCAAATATGGGAAGAGAAGAGATACCTTCTGGCACGATTATAGATAATCGTTATTTAATCCAGAAAATTTTGGGACAAGGGGGTTTAGGACGTACTTATCTGGCATTTGATATCCATCGCTTCAATGAACCTTGTGTCCTCAAAGAATTTGCCCCTTGGGGTTCAGGACAGTATGATCTAGAAAAGTCTCGCGATTTGTTCAAACGAGAAGCTAGAATCTTGCATCATCTTACCCATCCCCAAATTCCCAAATTTCTGGCTTGTTTTGAAGGTAACGGACGATTATTTTTGGTACAAGAATTTGTCAATGGCAAAACTTTCTCCGCATTACTTAAAGAACGTCAACAAAACAAACAAGCTTTTAGCGAGCCAGAAGTAATTAAATGGTTGATAGATATTCTCCCGATTCTAGATTACATCCACGAAAGAGGTATCATTCATCGTGATATCTCTCCAGACAATATTATGCAGCCGAAAGGGGAAGAATTACCTGTACTGATTGATTTTGGCGTAGGAAAGCTTACTAATCCCACTATCTCCAAAGATTCAGAAAAATTCAGTAGAGGAGTTGATTCTTATGTAGGAAAGATGTCTTTTGTGGGCAAAATTGGCTACGCTCCCAGAGAGCAAATTAGTATGGGAAAATGCTCCCCCAGTAGCGATCTTTACTCCTTGGGGGTTACTGCTTTAGTACTACTGACAGGAAAAGAACCCACCGCATTATTAGATCAATACTCTTTAGAATGGCAATGGCAAAAATATGTTCAAGTTAGCCGTGGATTTGCTGATTTTATCTCAAAAATGACCGAGGAGCGACCCCTAAAACGATATCAATCCGCAAAGCAAGCTTTAAAAGATTTAGAAAGAGATTCTGTGGACAGAGATCCTTTCATTCAAAGAACTAAGCAAGGGGAAATTCCAGCATCCGAGTCTCAGCAACAATCAGTGACTAGTGACGGAGATAGGGTAGCTGAACCAGAGCCAAATGATAGTGAAGAAACCATCATTTTTAATCCTAGTATTGCTAATTTTGCTGCTGAGAAGAAAGATCAACGACAGCCTGATGTATCATCGGATAGCAAGCCTAAAAATCACGCTGGTCTCGATAGCACGATGATTGTAGGTCCGACTTACACCGTAACTTATACCAACAATTCATCTACCAACAATTCATCTGACATTAAATCCCAAGGATTTAATCAAGAGCCACAACCTGTCCCCAATAGTTTAAATTCTGATTTTGTTAACCGTTGTCATCAAGAATTAGCCTATTTTATAGGCCCTAT
>JASJEK010000279.1 GCA_030064915.1 Xenococcaceae cyanobacterium MO_234.B1 | reverse complement strand
AAAATCAGCGAAGCGATCGCACTTTATCAAGAAATTGTCCAACTGGATCGAGGGGGTACTTACGGTAATGTCGCTCAACAAGCTCTTGATAATTTAAGTAATTTAAGTAACTTATCCTCTGATATCCCTGCTTCTGAGACTGTTGAACCCGAAACTGTCAGGAAATATCGCGGACAAGTTATCCGTAGTGATGGAACAACATCTGATAATAGAGCGAATAATAGAGCGAAAATACTTAACTTTTTCTACGATTTACCAATTCGTCGTAAGCAGTTTGCTACCGTTGTGGCGACTCAGTTAATTTCTGTATTGGGAGTTGTGGGAGCAGGGGCTTTACTGATTGTCAGTACAGGAAAACAGCAATTAGTAAAGCAAACAAAATCAGAGTTAAAAGTTTCCCAAATCAACTATGACATTAAAATCGACCAAATGGAATTGGATTTTCAAGGACAAGCGAACAACCCAGCATTAATTGAAGCGGCTGCAAGCAGAAAATATAGTCCCATAGCCAAAAATATTCTCATTAATGAAACTTGGAAACGGAAGATCGAGTTTGCCACCTTAGTTGATGACAAGGCTCGTATTATTGCCAACGCCAGCATTGATCGTTATGGGGAGGAGTTTAATCCTCAAGGCTTGGTGACAGAAGCTTTAGCTAATGATATTCAAATCAAAACTACTGAGTTGATTCCCTACGATGAACTGCTAGCAGAAAGCCCCAGGTTTGCGGAGTTACTCTTGAAGCAATCTCAGCTAACAGCTAAGGAGCAACCAGAATTTTTAATTCGCTATACGGTTACTCCTGTAAAAGATGCAGGTGGTGGAAGGCTTGGGGCTTTAATCTCTGGGGATATCGTTAAAATGCCTATTGTTGCCAAAACGGTAGCAGCTTTTGAAGGTGGTTACAGTGGGATTTATCAACTAGAACCAAATGGAACATTCAAATCAGCAGTTTCTCAAATTCAATTGAGTGATGGAGAGATTTTATCGGGAATCAAACTCTCAGACTCGGAGTTTCTCAAGGAAGCAGTCCAAGCTCAAGGCAAAATTGTCACTGGAATAGGTAAGATTAACGACGAAACTTTTACTTTAGCTGCTAAAGCTGTTTCCAATTATGCAGGAGAACCAACTGCTATTTTAGTGGTAGGAACGCCTCAAGATGCTTTAAATGCTCTAATTCTCAATAGTTTGTCTATCCAAGGGCTAGTTTTAATCATAGCTCTACTGATTAGTGCTGCTATTGCTGCTTATTTAGGTAAAGCGATCGCCAATCCCATCGAACAATTACAAACTATGGCTCAGAAATTTACCTCTGGGGATAGAGAAGTAAGAGCAGAAGTTATGGGAAGAGACGAAGTAGGAGAACTCAGTGCCACTTTCAATGAAATGGTAGAGAGTATCAATGCTTCAGAACAAAAACTCCTAGCTATCTCCCAAGCCCAAGAAGCAGAAGCGAAAGCACAAAAGCAAGAGAAAGAAGCATTGCAACGGGAAGTAATTAACCTGCTACTAGATATTGAAGGAGCGCAAAAAGGAGACTTAACTATTGAGGCGAAACTCACAGAAGGTGCAGTAGGCTCTATTGCTGATGCGTTTAACTCTACCATTCGTAACCTACGACAACTAGTATTACGGGTTCAAGGAGTTGCTAACGAAGTTAATGATTTATCTCAAAACAGTGAAGACTCTGTAAGCCGCTTATCTGTAGCTGCTTTAAATCAAGCGGATGAGATTAATTTGGCATTAAACAATATTGTCGAAATCAATAACTCAATTCAAAAAGTAGCAAGTTCTACTCAAGAAGCAGCTAAAGTCGCCAGATTAGCCAAGAATAAAGCGAAAAAAGGTGATGCTACCATGGTTCAAACAGTAGAAAGTATCGACAAAATTCGTTCTACTGTGGCAGATACCAGTAAGAAAGTAAAACAGTTAGCGGAATCTTCCCAAGAAATCTCTCAAATTGTGGTAATTATCTCCGAAATCTCCGAAAAAACTAACTTATTAGCATTTAATGCTTCTATCGAGGCTTCTCGCGCCGGAGAACACGGTGAAGGTTTCCGCATCGTTGCAGAAGAGGTCAGAAGACTAGCAGATCAGGTGACAGATTCAACCAAAGATATTCAACAGTTAGTGGGCAATATCCAAAAAGAAACTTCTCAGGTATTAGAAGCGATGGAAGTAGGTACAGGAGAAGTGGTAACAGGAACAGAGTTAATTCGTAAAACCCAGCTTACCTTACAAAGTTTGGCTAATATTAGTGAGCAAATTGACCAATATCTCCAGTCTATTGCTACTAACACTACCGAACAAACCCAGTCATCAGAAGCCATTAACCTGAAGATTGCTGATGTTGCCAACATTGCTCAAAGTACCTCTCAAGAGGCTCAGGATGTGGTGAAATCGTTACAAACTTTAGTACAAGAAGCGGAAACCCTCCAATCTTCTGTATCTCAGTTCCGCGTCAAATCCTAATTTTAACCAACAGCAATTAGCTATCAGTCACCAGCTATAAGTAACATGAGTTTTCAATTAGACCCTAATATTCTTGCTGCTATCACGGAAGAAGCTCGTCAGTGTTTTTTGGATGAGGATGCTCCTGAATACCTCCAAGCTTTGCAGTCGGGAGTCAAACAAGAGCGACAAAGTTTGGATTTTACTCCTATGTTACGGGCTGCTCATTCCATTAAAGGGGGTGCAGGTTTAGCAGGGTTATCTGGTTTACAAGAGTTGGCACACAAACTGGAAGATTTAATGGAGGCGATCCAAAAAGATCGCATTGAAGATGTCGAAGTCGGTTGGGAATTAGTCGCTAAATCTATTGATGAAGTGGCTTTTATTTTGAGTCAAGCCAGAACCACTCCTGATGTAGAAGTTGATTATGATCTGATTGCCACTTTAGAAAGCTTAGTACAGGAAGAGGATAACTTACAACTAGAAATAGAGAGCAATAATAGTGTTTCAGGAAATAATCTGGTAGTTAAGGCTTTAACTGAAGATTTGGAGCGACAATTAGTAGAAATAGAAGCGTTGACAGCAGATTTACCTCCAGAAATTTTACAACAGGGAATCAGCAGTTTTTACGATGAATGTTTTTTTCTGGGAGAAACCCTAGATTTACCCTGGTTGATAGAAACCATCACCACAGCTAAAACCTTTGTGGAACAAGCTTCTCCCCAGGAAGCTTTGGGTATTACCCAAGAATTTATCCCAGAAATCCGCGAGCAACGCGATCGCTTTTTAACAGAAACAACTTTAGAAACAACGAATAATCAGCAGAGTCTTGGTAGTGTTAATTTTGTAGTTCAAGCATTACAAGAAGATTTAGAAGTTAAATTTTCAGAAATCGCAGAGTTAACCCCAGATTTACCACCAGAGATTTTGCATCAGGGAATCAGCAATTTTTATGATGAGTGTATCTTTCTGGGAGAGACTCTCAATATACCTTGGTTATTAGAAAAAGCGACATCTCTAGGAGAAGTCTTACAAGTATTTCCTCCCAATCAAACTTTACTGATGGCTCAAGAGCTAATCCCAGATTTGCGGTCGCTACGAGATAAATATTTAGATAAATATTTAACTGAAATGGGATTGGTTCAGCCAATACAAGATATCGCAGAAACTAAAGAAACGCCAGCACCAATCAAAGATATTGAAGTTGAAGATATTGAAGATACTGGTACATTAGAAGTTTCCACTATATTCAACAAAAAAAATACTTCTCAGGCTCAACTGCGTATTCCTCTACAAAAATTAGAGACGATGACTAACAATGTAGAAGAGCTAATTTTAATTCAAGCGAGATTAAATTTGGGACAAAAACAACTGCAACAGTCTCAAAAACGCTTGTATCATTTGAATCGTCAATTTGAACCGATTAGGGAACAAGTACAAGGTTTTTATAATCAATTAGCTGTAGGTCAAAGAAGTGATAATAACTCCCTCAATCAAGAGAAGCAGGTTAATAATGCTAATAATAACAATTCATCTGTAGCCATTGCTTCCCCTCAAGGGGATTTTGATTCCTTAGAATTAGACCGCTATACAGAGCTTCATGGTACTTTGCAGTCTTTTCAAGAACTAATGGTGCAAATTCAGGAAACTAGAAATGATATTGATTTAATTAACCGTAATTTAGCAGAAAACTTAGAACAAGTACGACGCAATGTGGACACACTTTACAGTAATGTAACCGATTCTCGTCTTGTACCATTTCTAGTTTTAGCACAAAGATTTGTTCCTCAAATTCAATCCCTGAATCGCAGATATAACAAGTCAGTTAACTTGGAAATTATTGGGGAAGATACTTTAGTTGACCAAGTTTTATTAGAACAATTACAAACACCTCTAACCCATCTAGTTAATAATGCTTTCGACCACGGTATTGAATCCACCCAAGAACGTTTAGCACTTAATAAATCCGCTACAGCAACTATCAAATTACAAGCTACTGTTGAAAATGGTCAATTAACAATTGTTTTACAAGATGATGGACGAGGTATCGATCTCAAGAAAGTTTATCAAAAAGCATTAGCCAAAGGGATTATTGCTTCGGATTGGGCTTTTGCCGAATTTACTTCCCAAGAAATTCTGAATTGGATTTTTCTTCCAGAATTTTCTACTGCTGACCAAGTAAGCAATATTTCAGGTCGAGGGATGGGAATGGATATTGTTCGCAATCAAATTCGGAAGTTGCGAGGAAGTCTGAAAGTGGATACCAACTTGCATCAGGGTACAACATTTATTCTGCGATTACCTGTTAACTTAAGTTTGACTTCCTTGTTATTAGTACAGTTGCAAAATCGTACTATCGCCATACCCAGTAGCAACATTCGAGATAACTTAATCTATAGAGAATTAAGTTTTGTCAATAGAGAAAAATCTCTGATCCGATGGCAAAATCAGGAAGTAAGCTTAATCCCATTATCTCAATTATTACCCTGTCCCAGACAGCCATTCCAAATAAATCAACCAAAAGTATTTATTATCTTAGAAACAGGTTCAGATTTAATTGCGATCGCTGTAGATAGTTTAGTCGCAGAAGAAGAGTTAATTGTTAAACCTTTTGATGATACGATTCCCATTCCTCCCTATCTAGCAGGATGTACCATTTTGGGTACAGGAGAAGTTGTCCCCGTACTATTACCTCAAGGCTTTGATCTATCCTTCATTCAAACTAAACAAGACATAACTCCACCTTCTACCACTGCTGCTAGCACTATACCAACGGTTTTAGTTGCAGAAGACTCTGTAGCGACTCGTAAAATGCTGGAAAAAATTCTGGTTTCTGTGGGTTTAAAAGTAATTGTGTGTCGTGATGGACAAGAAGCCTGGGAACAATTTCAAGCTAATTCGGCTCAGATCAATTTAGTGATCTCCGATATAGAAATGCCTCGCCTCAATGGATTTGAACTATTAGAAAAAGTTAAGCAGCATCCTGTTGGACAAAATATACCTGTAGTCATGGCTACTTCTCGAACAGGCGATCGCCATAGAAAACAAGCCACAGAACTAGGCGCAACAGGCTATCTCGGAAAACCAGTCAATCCTCAAGAACTACTTGCTACTATTCAACCATTACTGACTATTTAACGCCATTGATGCCACAGTAATTCGATACTTAGTATAGTAGGGAAACAAGGACAGGGAAAAGGAGACCAAGAATCTGTAACCTATCACCTTTAACCATTCGGGGAATTACGATGACAGAAGGTTCAGAAAATACTTTAAAGGTTGCTCATCAGGCATTTAAGAACTTACAGCATGGTTTGGCAACAGGTGAATGGAACCCTATGTTAGATATGCTCACAGAAGACTTTACTTTTTGGTTTCCAGTAGGACCGTACCACGGGTTAAATGTCGGCAAGAAAAAGGCTTTAGCCTTTTTTCAATATGTCTCGGAAGTGTTTGAACAAACAATTAGACTGACCAGTCTAGAGCACGTTACTAGCAATGAGACGACGGTTGTGTTTGAGTTCAGAGATGAAGGCATGATGTGGAAAGAACCTTATATAAATCGGATCGCAGTTTTCTTTGATGTGCGAGAAGACAAAATTTGTGGTTATCGAGAATACTTTGGCAGCGATAGTAAATCAAATTAAAAAGGGTAAGTAAATATCTAGCTACTTTTGATAAAAGGTATAATTTTTTCTCTCAAGCTATGATAAAGAAAGAATAAATATTAGTTAAATCTCTATAATTTTGGCAAAACAATGAAAAAAATTGGATTTCTAGGCAAAGTAGCTAGCCATGCTATGGCACTTTTGTTAGGAGTCTTATTGACCTTTGGTAGTCTGAGAGTTATGTCTTCTCAAGCTGATACTCTAGCTCCATCATCAGTAGTACCAGATAAAAATGATACTATCGCGCTTCAAACAGAAACCACAGCCCCCAGTAGCTTTGTAGCTCAAGCAGTTGCCCGTACTGGTGCTGCGGTAGTGAGAATTGATACTGAAAGGACTGTAACCCGTCGAGTCGATCCATTTTTTAACGACCCCTTTTTTAATGAATTTTTTGGCGATCGCTTTAAAAACCAGATACCCAGGGAAAGACAAGTCAGAGGTCAAGGATCGGGATTTATTACCGATCGAAACGGGATAATTCTCACTAATGCTCACGTAGTAAGTGGTGCAGACCGAGTTACTGTAACCCTTAAAGATGGGCGAGAGTTTGAGGGGACTGTTACAGGGACAGATAAAGTAACTGACTTAGCAGTAGTTAAAATTAATCCTCAAGGAGCAGATTTACCCGTTGCATCTTTAGGGGATTCTGACCGAGTGCAAGTAGGGGATTGGGCGATCGCAGTCGGTAATCCTGTAGGACTCAATAATACTGTTACCCTAGGCATTATCAGTACTCTAGCTCGCTCCTCTGCCCAAGTAGGTATTCCTGATAAAAGAATTGACTTCTTACAAACCGATGCTGCGATTAACCCTGGTAACTCAGGAGGTCCTCTCCTTGATAGACAAGGCAATGTCATTGGAATTAATACTGCAATTCGGGCAGATGCTAACGGAATTGGTTTTGCTATTCCGATCAATAAAGCTAAGTCTCTAAAAGACATTTTAGCTAGAGGTCAAAAAGTCCCCCATCCTTATGTCGGAGTGCAGATGATTACTCTCACTCCTGAGTTAGCCAGAAAAAATAACAGCGACCCCAATTCCGCTTTCTTTATCCCCGAAGCAGAAGGGGTGCTAGTAATGGGAGTTATACCTGATACTCCAGCAGAAAGAGCAGGAATTCGCCGAGGAGATGTAATTGTATCTGTTGACAACAAACCAATTACTGATGCGAGCCAGCTACAGTCATTAGTAGAAAATAGCGGTTTAAATGCCAATCTCAAATTCAAAATTCTGAGGGGCGAGCGTACTCTAATATTAAATGTGAGAACCGCTCAACTAGAAAATATGTCCTAAAATTGGCTTTGGGGTTTAGGGATGCTAAACCCCAATATTATTCAGTATTTTATGATTCACCATTCCCTAATAAATGATATGATATCCCTCGCCACCAAAGTAGATTCAGTTTTATGCAGGATATTAACGATCTAAGTTCCCAATTAAGATCGGAATCGGAAAAAAACCAACTAAAACTTATTCCCCAGCTCATCGAAATCGGCGCTCCTGGCTGGGAAACTTTGATGGATTGGATGTACTCAGTACGAGAAGCACCAGCAAATTTAGCCATCGGGAAAGCCTATAAAGCACTCTATCAAGCTAATACACCTCAAACTAAAGAATTTCTACAAACCAATTTTCCTCAAGGTATTGTCCCTCTAGAGTCAGAACGTAACATTGACTACCAACCCCTACAAAGTCTCTTGGTTCAACAGAATTTTCAACAGGCAGATGCCATAACCTTGAAAAAGATGTGTGAAGTAGCAGGAGAAACTGCAATTAATCGCAAGTGGCTATATTTCACAGAAATAGATAACTTTCCCATCCCAGATTTACGAACCATAGATAACTTGTGGAGAATTCACTCCGAGGGTAAATTTGGCTTTTCTGTGCAGAGAAAAATTTGGTTATCTCTGGGGAAAGATTACACTAAACTCTGGGAAAAAATAGATTGGAAAAAAGGAAATACTTGGACTCGCTATCCTAATGGTTTTACTTGGGATTTAACTGCACCAAGAGGACATTTACCACTGTCTAATCAGTTGCGAGGGGTAAGGGTAATTGATGCTATATTTTCTCATCCTGCTTGGAGTCAAAGTCAGTAATTTTTACGATTTTACTAAACCTGTTACTTCAAAAGAGCCGTACCCGTTTAAGTACCTAAGCAAAATTAATTGTATATTTTGTCCCAAAATCTTTTAAACTCTGTAGAGACGTAGCAGGCTAAGTCTCTATCACAGTCTTTATCACAAATATTTATGGGGGATTTTGGTAAAAGGATTTGGTATTATTTACTGCTAGTGCAGGGCGGTGGAAATAACCAACCAGTTACAAAATCTTCAAAGCTTTACCCACCAATACTTCTGACGACTGACATCACGACTTTTGACCGCGGAATGCGGTCGGGGAAGGGGGCTTGTTAGAGCTTTGCGGGATGCAAGCTCCCGCAACTCCTCTAACTTCGTTAATTTTATGTTTATGAATCCGACAGTTAACTGTTTGTTCTAGCCCC
>JASJEK010000278.1 GCA_030064915.1 Xenococcaceae cyanobacterium MO_234.B1 | reverse complement strand
CAGCTTGAGTCATCCTGTCTGTAGAATCCAAATCCGATCTATAAAGTGGAACAAGTGCCTCAGCTAATGCATAGAATGGATCATTCCCACTACCAGGATGAAAGTGAGTAAATTTCCAATTACCTTCTTGTTCCAATGTTGGTACTAATCCTGCCAATACTACTGTAGATTTACCACTTCCCGAAGCACCTATCAGGGGAACGAAATTACGGATTTGAGTCGCCTTAAAAAGTTCTTCTACAAATACTTCCCGTCCAAAGAAAACCTCAGCATCATTGGGTCCAAAATGAAACAAACCCCGATAAGGACAAGGGAGTTTTTCTGATGCAGCAGTTTCTTCAGACTCGACAGGTTTATCCCTTACATCTTCCCTATAGTAGAAATAGTTGTAGATAATGTTTTTTTCACCAACTACAGCACTCTTTACTTCATCTTCAAACGTTGGATTGTATTTGGGACTATCTTCAGTCATCTAGACATTCCAATTGCTTTTAGCCAAATTTATTATCTTGTACGTTGCGATCTCCTACTTGAATTCCCTTAACTTCACCTTGAAAAACCACATTGTACTTACCTGCTTTTGATTCTTCAGGTTTTAATTGTTTCAGCAATTCTTGAGCTGCTTTGATAATTTCCTCGTCTTTATCAGCACCAGCTTCAGCTAATTTCTTTTTAAGTGGTGCTTCATAGGTTTCAGGATCTGTTTCGTGTTCTTCCAGAACCATCTCTGCTTTTGCTTCACCTGCGAACTTACGCTTAATCAAAGCTTTCAAGCCATTGTAAGCATCTGGAGCTGCATCACCAGCAGCTTTTGCTGCTCCAGCAACTAGTGCAGCAATAATAAGAGAAATAGGATCCATAGTTCATCCTCAATAATTAGTAGCAGGAGTAAATAGTCGTCTTATGAGTTCCCCTCATTTAATATATTGATATATTGATATTGATCCTAACTACCAGGACCTCACCTTCTCTGTGAATGTCATAAAAATTAATTATTGTCATGTAATATATCCACAACGTAAAAATATTGAATTGTCTACATTATAGAAGTTGTGTATTACATAAGATGGACAACAATTGTACCAAGCGGTTAATCCACCTTTGGGATTTTTAGCTTAATCTGGCAGAAGCCAAGAGGCAGATTGCCGACGTGATCCGAAAAGCAACAGAAGCCTTGGCAAATCTTTGATGAGCGCGTTGGGAGTATGTCACGGAAAGCAAGGCTATCGGACACTCACAGTATATTGATTGGTAGTCGGGGGATTGGTGAAGCTGATTTGGATATTGTTAGCATCAGTCCAGCTAACATCAGCCACAACTAATTCAAAGGGAGCATTACTCTCGCGAATTTGGACTAAAACACTGGGATCATTTAGGCTATGGGTAATAGTAAAAGTGGTATTTGTGCCATCACCGATCGCAGTGGCATATTTACGACTGTTAAAGGCATTATTTAGTTTTGTCTGGAGAGTTAGAGGAGTAACGATTTTGTTAGCAACAATCCCGTTATTAACTTCAGTCTGAGAAGCTAAAGCAGCAACCCCAAGTTCTGATTCAGTTGCTTGATCTCTGTTCGATTCAACGATGAAAAATTCATTCCCGACTGTTGCTTGATCGCCCCCTGCACTTCCGCCAGGAGCTTTACAAAAGATCGTATCGCCGATATTTACAACAACACCACCAGCCCCACCAATTCTGCCAGCGACAATAACGTAAAAAGACTGTCCTGGGTCACAAGCTGGATAGTCAGGATCTCCACTGCAATCAATATCGATAGGGGCTTTAAGAGCTACCCCTGACAATTGGGCGATCGCATTGTCTAAATCTTGCTTGATTATTACGTCCCCTGGAGATAAAGCAGCGGGATGATTCACAATCCTGGAACTATTCTCGAAATCGAGATTTACTTTTTGTTTGACCACAATTTCACCTCAAAATCATTATTTTTTACTTACTAATATCTATATCAAATACGCCGTTCCCGTTGTTGGCTGATTGAATCTGATTTGCAGATTATTGTTATCTATTGTCAGAATATCGCCGATAATAATTTCTCCAAAATCATCCTTAATTGTCACAAAAGGGCAAGGTTTATTAAGGTTGTGATTAATAAGCCAAGTTGCCAGATTAGTAGTTTGAGTAAAAGTAAAACTCCTCAATCTTAATTCGTCATTACTGTTTAATTCTAATGGTGCGATCGCTACTATGTCAGTAGCTCCTCTTTGTCCTCTTAAAATCTGTTGAGCAATGACAACTTTAGGGGTAGAAAAAGAGGGAAGTACCGTCGTTATTGGTTGAGGACGGTTGATAACTACAACTTTGGGAGAGCAATCCATAGGGGATAGGTAATAAATAATAGGTAGTAGGGAATTCGTAATTCGTAATTCGTAATTCGTAATTAAACTGGCTCTTTAATTTTTTTGTTTAAACCAATAACTTGTTTAAAACAGAATTACGAATTACGAATTAAAAATTACGAGTTAATTTGTTACCAAGGGTCAATTCCCCAGTCTAAGAGTCTATTAGTTAAGACCTTTAAGTCTTCAAGTTTTTTACAAGCCTTTGCTTCTTGTAAATGCTGTTCTTTTTTGGAATAGTCCGCAGTAGCTCCTTGAATCCACTGCTGCAAATAAACGCGCAAAACTGTTATTTGTCGTTCACTTAAGCTCGGTTGTCCTTTCCAGTATTCGTGAACAGCATCAATCAATTCTTGATTGTCAGAATGTTGCCAGTACAAAGATGAATCTAAAAGCATTTTCAATAGTCTCTGGTTACAGATATATTCGGCTCAAATAAAAAGTTAAGAATTTCAGGAAGTACTGTGCCATCGGGATAGGTCATTTCAACATCCGCCACAGCAGTTCTAGAGGTTTGATAAATAGCTAAAGTATCTTCGGCTGTCAGGGTTATTTTGATGCCGTTTCCTGTTATTTCCCGATCGTTGTAAGTGCTGGTGATAGAAACTATTTCTATCTTATTATTCTCTGACGACGCGATCGCTAAGATTTCATTTTTTTCGATTGAGGCTCTTACGTGCATCCGAAAACTTGTTCCTATTAGATCGGTGGGCAGTCCATTAGCTTCTAATAACAGAAATTCTGTCGTCCAGGGAAGGTTGGGAAAATAACTGATTGAGATTTCCATAAAGAAGTTTATACTATTGCTTCTAATTTCTGAATTACCTCAGATTCCCAACTGGTAACAGACACAACGCTATACCTCCAATGACAAATCTTGAACTTCTTTTAAGTCTTCTAACCCTTTGAATTGTGCGATCGCTTCTTCTAAAGAGCCAAAAGGACGAGCGTTAATAATCTCTTCCGCAGTTTTTGCTCCTATTCTGGGAAGAGAAATCAAGGTTTTTTTGTCAGCCGTATTGAGGTTAATTTTTAAAACTTTTTTTTCCTCTGCTGAAGAGGACAAGACTGACGGGGAAACCCCGTCAGCTTGATATGTCCGTAAGGACACGTCCGTTGAGGTTTCCTCAACGGCTCGTGCTGGGAGCGCAGGAACAGACTGGTTACTCTCTTCAAATAGCTCATGAATTGACTCGTCAAAATCAGCTTTATTAATTAGAGAGTAACCGTCAGGATGTTTGATTTTGACGGTTTCTACTTTCATTACCCGATAACCCTTGCCATACAATCAGGACGAACTGCTCCAACTCCCCAAAGACAATCAACTGCCCATCGTACTCTTTTATATTCGCGAGTTACTTCCAAACGTAAAGGGATTTGAGAAACAGGATCGACCATCACCATAGAACGTCCACCAAGTTCAAGTTCTAACTCATTTTGTTGCAGCGAGCGGACTGCTAGACCAATGGCATCACGATGGAACGCCAGGTTAACTGCATGATCGCCCACAAAAGTTACAGTAGCATTATCCGCAAAAGCATCGGGAGCTTTAGGAGCATAGTCAATGGTTGAACCATTAACAGCCGTGACAACGAATTGCTGAGTAGTCCCTGCAACAGTAAATAAATCTCCTACAACAATTTCCCCTGTCCCTGTATCTAAAGTAACTTGAGTATCCCCTGGTGCATGGTTAGGTTGGTTAACTAAATATCCAGTCGGTTCACCTCCTGCTCTCGGAGGAGTATGAGATGGGAGTAGCTGATCGAAATAGAAATCAAAGCCCAATTTTCGACCAATCATTCCTTCAACAATGGTCAAAGTTGAACCAGCGCGATCGGCACTTTGGAACTGTGGTAACATTTTTGTTCAATTGATTTCGCTACAATCAATCCGTTCTTCTTAGAACTGCTGTTAGTCACCTAACAGATCGGACTATATCTTCATCCACTTAGGATGCCCTCCATTTCCATTCGCTTGAATGTACGAACTTTCGTTCTAGTCTCTGAACCTGGTCTTTAAACCTTGGTTGCTGATTGTCCCAGTGGGAGTTTCCAGCAATTAGAAGGGTTTGCTTTTAGCATTGCTGCTAAAAGGGGCTTAATTCCAACCCGAGGCATTAGCGTCCGAATCCACATCAAGCACCATACGGCGGTCTTGAGGAGGACAGGCAGCAGCATTTAACAATTTACGAGCGTTTTGCGCTGCTGTGGTATCTGTAGCAAAAGGCGTAGTCCCTGCTGTGCCAGTATGCCAATAAGCTTTGACATATAAATTCAAAAGGCTTAAATCAATAGCATTAGCAATGCTTTTACCAGCTTCTCTGACCTGCATCACATCAATACCATTCATGATGTTCATTTGATCGCGGTCTGTCAGATAAAAACTAGCTTCTTTCCAATAATTTAATGGAATAGGAACAGTATTAACGATCAAATCTTCAGGATTAGGAGCAACGTTAGCTGGCTGAACATCTCTTGCCAGAATTGCTGTGGGAACAGGGACGTTAATTGAGTCTCCTTTGCTAGCAGCATCGCTACTGAAGTCAGCATTTACGAGACGAGGCATTATGCAATTCTCTCGTAAGCTTTCTAATGCCGAAGACAAGATTTTCGGCATCACATCATCTAAAGTATTTGGCATTTAAAGTAAAAGTATAAGGTTAACTTTTACTGATTCGCTCAGTTTAATTACTTTCAAGAATCGCTCTTAAACAGTAACTTGCTGTTGTTCATTTTCTTGACAACTAAATAACTCGCTTACTTAGTTGAACCATTAAAATCGCTTTAACAGTTCACAAAACCATGACAACAACAAAGCATCGCGCCTCATAATATTCTAACTCTTAACTCGTAACTCGTAATTATTTTTCTTTTAATTTTTTGGTCATCGTTGTCAGTATTTTTTCAATTTCGTATTTCTCAGTTTCTAACAATAACTTGCCCTTCAGAAATAGCTCTCAAAGGGTCTTTGCCATCAAGTTTATTACGTAATTCATTCATGAATTTCTGAGAACCAGCCTCTTTACGAGTAATATAAATAACTTTAGATTGAGTCTCTCGATTTGTACTTTCTGTATTTGTTGGAGGAATACCAGAGCCAGCAGCATTATTAATAGGATTAAAGAAAATCCCTCCACCATTGGCTCGATACTTAACCATCCAACCTCCCATCGATAGAGGTTCGCCAGCTTCATCTCGTTCTATTTCTTCGCTTCCAGGTTCTTTAGCAATCTTGATTTTTCCATTTTCATCCAAAAAAGTGCGATCGCGCAGTTCTCCTTTCCAAACATTTTCAAAATATTCCCTTTTCCCCCCGTTGAGAATATATTGATCGAAGGCTGCTTGACGGCGGGTATATTCGTTAACTAAATTATCTAAATTTTGTCGGGCAGCAGAAACTTCCTCTAGTTCTTTTTGAGTAGTTGATAAATTCTGATTTAAAGTATCAATTTGAGTTAAAAATTTAGCTTCTTGTTCTGCTAACTTTCTTTTCGTTAACTCTTCCCAATTTTCTTCTTGTCTGAGTTTGTCCTCTTCAGCTTGTTTTTTGGCTTGTTTGATTTCCTCTTCTAAAGCTTTAAGGCGTTCGTATTCTTCAGAATCAATTTGATTCTGTTTGAGAAGTGCAAGTTGTTTTTTGTATTCATCATTTTCCCGTCTAACAGCTTCTAAAGTTTTCAAGACTTTTTCGGGGTCTTTGATTACAGGAGGATCACTTGCGGGCGGCTCATTACTTGTATTTGATTGTTTTGATTGTTGATTGTTTTCGTTTTCTGAAGGCATGATAACTCATGATAACTACTAACTTCTTAATTTTATCCCTGAATGCGATCGCCTTGGCCTACCTAAATCTTGAGCTATCCTATCGATTAATTTGCTCCGTTGTTCCTTTAAACTCGTCGCCGTATCTTTATTATTTTTATATTCAATTTCATATTCATCGTCGATCTTTTCTCGTCTAACCGCATCAGAGCCACTAGACTTTATTTCATCTATTCTACAATCAATTTTGGCGATCGCATTTAAGTTATTAACAATATCATTAATAATTGTTAAGTTGTAGCGGGCATCGTTATCGGCGATCGTTTTTAGGCAACATCTTAGCTTACTGCCAGGATGTAATTGTTGAGTTGGATATCCCAATAATATCTGTATCTGTCTGATTTCTCCTTCTGTTAGTTGCATGGAATTCAATTAAAAGTTTGAGCTAATTCTGCTTCTGTTATTGGTTCAAAATCATTTTCTAATTCATTAAGGCATTTAGTAATTTCCCCAAGATTAAAATGTATACAACCAATAGAATCATTTTCAAAACAAATTAGGAAAGCAAATGGTTTAATAGCCTCTTTCGGTCTATTGGCGGCAAAGCAAGTACAAAAGTGAAAGCCACTTCTTGTAATATTTAATTGACAGATTTTATCTTTATTTTTTGAAGTGTTATCAAGAATAAAACGCAAAAATTCAATCAAACCATAGTAAAAACTTGCCGAAGCTTCTATCAAATCAAGCAATAAATCACCAAGCTCTGAATTTTCTGAATTTTTTAAGATTGCCTTTGACCAATAAATATTTTCTGGACAAATTCTTATAGGAGGGGTACATTTTTTGCTATTTGTCATCCTAAAATTTCCTCTTCTTCTCTTTCTTCCAGTCTTATCGAGCCAGCCCTTTCTAATTCTAATCGCAGATCTTGTTCTGTAAAATTATCTCCAAAGACCTTTTTCGCTCTAAGGATGCTCAGACAGAGATTAATGCTGATAACTCCTGTAAGATAGAGTTCCTGAATTTCAGAGACTCCTATGTCTAAAGGAGACTTAAAGAGTTCGCGATCGCATTCAATAGCCCAATTACCATAGTCCCCTTCATAGTCTCCCCAGATAGTAGCAAGAGTATTAAAGGCAGATTCTTTAGCGATCGCCATATTGGCATAATTAGAACGCATTTGAGAGCTATCGAGTTCTGCTTCAGTAGCGGTTCTAGGAGTCTTTGAACCAGAGAGAAAGGCTAGAGTTTGGGTGTCGATTCTGGTGTTAAGTTTGGCAATATCTTCTTGGGTAGCTGCGATCGCTTTTCCCGTAGGTTCAGCCCAAGAAACATCGCAATCGTACATGATGGTATTAGGTCCGATCGTTGTAGCGCGATTAAAATCCATACCATCACTGGAAATGTATCCCTCACTATTCCGACGGTCAATAACCAAAGTGGGCATATTGCACTTATGGAGGATTTCTCGCTTTTCACTCTCTAGTTGGTATAGTTCGAGGTTCATCTCTGCTAAATCTTGGAGAGGGAAAGAATTAACATCAGTTTCCAAAACATTGGTATCGGTTAAAGAATAAATAGTGATGGGAATATAATTTAAAGAAGTCTGTCCGATAATTTCTTGCCCGCGATCGTCTATAGCTAATTTGGCTATGGATTGCCCTCCATTCGCAACAATCTCATAAGCAGCATAAGCTCCCCCGAGGCAGACATAGAATAACTCAATTTCGGTAGTGCCGTATTCCCCATCAGGACGATAGATGGATTTACGAAATACTAACTTAGTTAAAACTTCTTTGCCATTAACATAATCAACCTGCCAGTTAATAACCTGACTTCTAGTAAGCAATACTAGATAAGGTCGTCTTCCTGCTGTTAAGCGATCTGCCTCACTTACTATACTCTGGTCAAAAGGAGGATATTCGACAAAAACAAAACAATATTTATCTCTTAAAGCTAGTTTGTCCGCTTCTTTTAAAAAGACCCTTAAACTATTTCCTCTTAAATCAATATTGTCTTGATTCTGCAATAAACTTCTAGGAGCTTCCTTTAAGACAAACTGACTGAGTAACCCAGAAAAATCTTTTTCAATAGCATTGCGAAATCTTCGCTCAAAACGCGATCGCTTTAATCTTGATAAGTAGGCTTCAATTGGTTCTTCTGATTCAGGGGGCAGATAGCAGAATGCTTTTTCGGAATTGTAGATATCATTATTATTGTTATAACGATACCAATTGCTCCGCCCAGCCCACATATCTTCCAGGAAAATTAGAGAAGACAAAGCCTCTCTATATTTTGGGTGTTGGTAATCGGGAAGATTCGGATTATCGCCAGGGTAATCGCAGCTATTTTGTATAAATTGTACTTGACAAAATAAAGGATACTGCATAGAGATTGAATCAGTCCCTGTTTATATTTTCTCAATCCCCA
>JASJEK010000051.1 GCA_030064915.1 Xenococcaceae cyanobacterium MO_234.B1 | reverse complement strand
CGTAAGTTAACAGCGATCGCCAAAGAAGAATTAGAACATTTTGAACAAGTCAATCAGTGGTTAGAAAGAAGGGGAATTCCTCTTGCACCCCTTAATTCTCCTCCTTATGGAGCTAAACTCAAAGCACAAATTCGTCATCAAGAGCCAGATAGACTGCTAGATTCTTTGTTGGTCTCTGCCTTAATTGAGGCTCGTTCCCACGAAAGACTAGGCTTATTAGGAGAACATTGTCCCGATCGGGAGCTAGCTAAATTTTATCGTAGTTTAATGGCATCAGAAGCCCGTCATTATGGGATTTACTGGGTCTTGGCTACTACTTATTGCGAGCGAACGGTTGTAGATAGTCGTTTAGAGGAATTATCCGCCATAGAAAGTGACATCCTCTCTACTACTTATCATGAGCCAAGAATACACAGTTAATCGGTAGTGTTGTAAAGCTATAGCAATACGCCAGAAGGTTAGGACATAGGATTTAAAGTAAGGGCTTTTCGCGAAAAGCCCTTACAGAATTTGATTTGTCCTAACCTAAATTTGTAGGGCTATAGAAATTAGGATAAAATTACTCTTCAATTAACTGCCAAAAAAGGTCGGTTGAGGCAATACCATCGAAATTAGGGTCGATTCTGGCTTCTTGTCGATAGTTAGGATTGAGTTTAATTGCCTGCTTGAGATTTTCTACCGCTAACTCTACTTGACCCTCGGCAGCGTAACAAGTAGCTTGATGATAATAAGTAACAGCAGAGTCGGGTTTAATTGCCAAAGCGCGGGCGCAACTGTTGAGTGCTAGTTCGTATTGTTTTAGCTCAATTAAAACTTGAGCCTTGTAGTTCCAAGCTTTGACTAGTTCAGGATTGAGTTGGAGTGCTTGCTCAAAAGAAGCGATCGCATCTTCATAGCGTTCTAACATATCTAAAGCCATACCACGATTCAGCCAAGCTATGGCTTGTTCTGGCTGAATTTGGGTAGCTCGGTCGAAAGATTGAAAAGCTGCTTCGTGTTGGAGTAACATTCCTAGTGCCACGCCACGGTCAACCCAAGCTTGATAGTAGTCTGGTTTGAGTTCTAATGCCTTGTCATAGGCACTGACTGCCTCTTGATACCGCTTTAATCTGCCCAAACTGATACCACGCTCTAACCAAGCATCCCCATTATCCGGTTGCAGTTTAACGGCTTTGTTAAAAGCAGCAATTGCTCCTTCATACCTTTGTAATTCTTTCAGTGCCAAACCTCGACGATACCAGGCATCGAAGTTATCTGGTTGCAGTTCTAGAGCTTTGTCGTAGCTAGCGATCGCTTCTTCATATTTTTCTTGAGCCAATAAACTATTGCCTTCCGTAATAAAATTACTAGGATTGAGGAATAATTGGGGATGATTAGCTTGGAGAGATTGAAGTTGTTCGGTTAAAGATTGCAACTGTTGTTTCAGTTCGGATAGGGCAGCATCCCCTATCTCTTGAGGGGTAATCTCGGCTAACTTTTGCAAAATTTGGTCTTTTTGGGTTTGGGCATCTGATTCCACTTGCCCTAACTGAGCCACAAATTGGGTTTCTAATTTTTCTAAATTTTGTCGAGTTAGGGTTTGGCGATGTTGTAGCTGTTGCTGTAACTCAGATAATTGGTTGGTAACTTCTGCTTGCAGTTTTTCTACACTTTGTAGTATCTGTTGCTTTTGGCTTTGAATTGCTGACTGCTCCTGCCCAGCTTTGAGAGTAAACTCCCTGACTTGTCCCTTCAAGTTTTCCAGAGTCTGCTCCATTTGTTCTTGAATTTGCCTTTGTGACTGGGATAGTCGAGTTGCCAACTCCTGCTGCAATTGCTCTAGTTCTCTCAGGGCTACATCTTGTTGTTGCCGAACTTTTTGTGCAGCGTTTTGCTGTAGTTCAACCAATTTACCCTCAAACTGAGATGCTAACTGGTTAAATTTATCAGCGATCGCATCCTGTAGCTGTTGGATATTCTCCTGAAAATAAGCTAATCGCTCTGTCAACTTCTTCTCGGAATTTTTCAGATTTTGTAAGCTCCTATCTTTTTGCCCCTCTACTTCTGCTTGCAGTCGAGCTAGCTGGGGTTTAAACTCAGAGTCTAACTGGTTTAGGTTTTGGAGTAAAAGATCTTTTTGTTGGCACGACTCTGTTTCTAGTGCGGTTAGTTGTTCAATAAAAGTATTTTCTGCCTGTTGTAAATTTTGCCAGCTAGCATCTCTTTTTTGATTAATAGCTGCTTGAAAGCTATCTAGCTCTAGAGCAGCATCAGAAGCTAATTGTTGCAGTTTTTGTGTGAGGGCATTTCTCTGCTGTTGAGCATCGGTAAGGAGTTGATTTAGTTGAGTCCCCAATTCGGCTGCCGAGCTAGTTAAATTTTGGATAACTGCCTCTTTTTTCCCCTCGACCTCTGTTTGTAGAGTCTCAAGCTGTGGCGCAAATTCGGCACTCAATCTTTCTAGATTGGTTAGGATTGCATCTTTTTGGTGCTGGGTATCCCCTTCTAGTTCCCTCAATTGAGCTAGAAACTGGGATTCTAAAGCCTCAAATGTCTCTTGAGAACCTTGAGTATCCTTTTCTATAGTGGTCAAGGCTTTTTGCTGAAACTGGGATAATTCTGCCGAGAGTTGGGCGATCTTTTCCTGTTGACGATTTAAACCTTGTTGAAAATTTTCTGCCTCATAATTTAACTTATCGTTCAGTTTCGTAGCTGAGTGCCGAATATTTTGTACTTCTTGGGTAATACGATTTAGCTCATCTTTAGCTGTTTTGAGTTCTTGGAGATTCCTGCTAACTAAATGAGCCACCTCTCGAACTACCGTACGTCTTAGTAGCCATAAAGTTGCGATCGCACCTATTAGTACTAAAACCAACGTGACAAGAATAACTAGATTAAACTGAACCAAAGTGCGACTGAAAAGGCGATTTGCCTCTGCCTGAATCTCTTCTTGGATAAGCCTGTTTTGGGGAGTTTGGTTCTGTTCCTCAGTTACCTGAGCCAAAATTACTGGGTTTTTTAGGGATGAACTAGATGAATCGAATTCAGCCACTCTAGATGTTCGTTCAGATTCTAAGGAGCGAGCCTGAACCATCCCAACAGACAGCAAGAAAGCAGCCAAAATCGCTACGCTTTGAGCAACTAACGGGAAAACTATCGAATGCTTGCTTTTCATCAGAACTCTCTTTTCTCTCGGGGATGATGTTTCGGGCTCACTTATTCTTATCTTACAATTGCCGAACAATTGCCGAAGTCGACTACTGCTTTAGGGGTGAAGTCAGAGACAAACGACGGGGCCTGCTCTGACCGTTGGTCAATTTGGTATTTTAAAGTATTACCTTTTATGCTATATGATTTGTATGAAAGTTTTGACGGGTGACTGGCGCAACGGTAGCGCATCGGACTCTTAATCCGCTGGTTCTGGGTTCGAATCCCAGGTCACCCATTCTCACTTGACCGTAAAATTCGTAAGATTTCCAGCCTCTTTCCCCATCGTTTCATAAGGAATAAACAGGAATTATAAATACCCTAAAATGCCCTATAATCCCCTATAATTTCCCATAAATTTAGGTCAAATTTAGGTCAGTGTCAAACAAGCTAGAGAAGTTACTTACGGTAACAAACGCAGATTCTAGCTCCGAAATTCTAGCAATCCCGTGGAGGCGATCGCGGTAATCAATATACTGCTGATATCAAATTACTTTAAATATGCTATATATCAATCTCGGTGTCCCCGTATCTCCGCGTCAATCATCTATAGCAATCTTAAAGGGAAATGATATGACTTGCCTGGAAAAAAGACTATTCAACCGTCCGATCTTGCAAGACCTACCAGTTAATGTGTTCTATTCCAGTCCACTCCCGCAAGATGGGTAAAACCCAAGTAATGGGCGATCGCTTCTCTACTGTCACTCTTACCGTTGTTGTCGTTCCTGGGGAAATTTCTAACTGCGGTCCATCGGACGATGACCATTTATAGCCACTGAAGGTTTTTGAGTCAAGTTGCAACTGGGCGATCGCTTCTACTTTACCTCCTCCCTCACCCATTAATTTTTGCACCACTTCCGGATTTCCCACTACAGAAGTAGCCCCTTCAGAGGTAATGGGAAAGGGAGAAACATCAGTGATTTCCCCGACAATTCCCCCAAATCTTGTCCGTTTTACTGTATTCGGTGTAATTAAAATCTTCATTCGGGGTCGAATTTTCTTGCCATCCTCAACTGCAAAATAGCTAACACTTACCATTTCGCTAGCTTTCCCTGCTGTTTGCAGGGTTCCCAAACGGCTTCCAGGGTTGAGATATTGTCCCACAGTGGCGGTTATTTCTACAATACATCCGGCGTGGGGACTTTTAATAATGCTGTTGTCTGCTACTTCTTTTTGCCATCTGGCGATCGCCCGCTGGACTTCCTGAATTTGATTTTTCTCGGTATTGGTAGCTTCGAGATTATCCTGTTCTAGTTGTTTGCTACGAGTGTCCAATTTTTCCAATTCAGCCTTAAGTTGGGTGATACTGTTGAGATTTTCCAGATATTTCTGTTGTAGTTCCGTTTCCTGTACCCGCAACTGTTGTAACTGCGCTTGAATCTCCGAGATATTTTGGCGAGTTTCCCGATACTCTATTTCCGCTTGTAAAACCCTTTCTGCTGAAATTGCACCTTCTTCTTGCAATTCCCGTCGTGTTGCAAGTCGCTGTTTCAATATAGGGTTTAATTCCTCCCCATCTTTTAGCCTTTGTTGGAGACTGCGACGCTGTTGAGAAATGCTATTTGATCCTTCATCTTTGATGCGGGGAGTCAATTTTTGAGTATCTTCCAACCTTTGTTGTAAACTAGTGCGTTCAGCAGTAATTGCTTCTGTTTCTAGTAGAGTTTTTTGTTGTCGCAGTAAAGTAGTTTTTGCTACTTGTTGCTTTAATTGAGCTAGTTTATCCCGCTGTTGTTGCAACTGCTGTTTTTGAGCGGAGGGGTCTATTATACCGAGGATATCGTCCTTTTTTACACATTGCCCGTTCCTGACATTTAACGATTGCAGCTGTCCGGATATGGGGGATTGAAACTGTACCACCCGACGGGGATTAATCAGTATTCCCTTACCGGCGACTGTGACAGGAATATTCCCAAATACGCTCCAGACTACGCCTAAAACCCCGAAAATAGCTAATCCCCCCAAGGATAGCCAATCTTTAGGACTAACAACTTGCATTAACCTATCTAGCCGTTCTGGAGAAGATAGGCGATCAAGTGCTTGTTGACGAAAGATACTATTTTTTTTCTCAGACATTTCCCTATGTCGATCTGCAAAGTATGGGGAGCAAAACCGCCAAATTCTATTCCCATTATTATCTTCTCTAATTAATCTCGATCGCACTTTAAATTGAACTTCGATAATCAGAAATAAAAAAATCAAAAGCAACTAATCAGACAAACAAATTTCTTCCCTAGTTAATCTCGATCGCTTTTTACATTGAACTCAGACAACTATAAATAAAGATGTTAAAAACAAGCAAGCAAATCAAGGAAAAAGATTATCGATTTGCCTTGAGGCACACTTTATTTAACCCAACCTATCTTATCTAGAATGCTCAACATCTTGGCGAAAAAATCATGTCTACTCAAGTATTAAGCTGCCAACTTTTGACACTTGCCGATCACATTGTTCCAGGTCCAAAACAAATAAATCCTCAAGCCGAAAAAGCCAATCAAATTACAAAAGATTTATGCCAAAAATATAGTATTAGTTTGCCCCACATTGATGAATACAATACTATGACTGCCTATGTTTATCCTCATACATCTGTAGATAGGTTAGTCACTATTAATCTATGGCTAGACCTCTTATTTTTCATTGATGATTTATATGATCGAAGTATAACTCATCAATACTCTAATGAAACTGAAAAATTCCAAAATATATTAGCAAATACATTACGCATCATTTGTGATGGCTATGAACCAGAGACAGATCATCTATTTTATCCAGTAGCCCATGAGCTTAATCGACGCTTTAATGAAATTGAAATTGCTCTGCCAGGATGGATTGAGCTTTTCCGAGCGGGTACCATCAAGCATCTGAAAGCATACAAATATGGTATCGACGATATTTTAGAAAATAACGGTGTCATTAGCGTCGAAAAGTATATGAAATTACGGGAAGCTGATTCTGGTATGGAGAGCATGATTAGTATGATCGAAGTTGCTCTCGACACTCTCAGAAAAAGAAATGGAAAGAGTGGTAGGAGGTTTAGGTAACGTTTTACCTGGGACTGATGATCTAGGTAGAGAAGATTGAGAGCGATTCAATCACAGACCTTTCAAAAAGGTCAAAAGTCTTTTTCCACTGCCGGTGGCGTTCGATTCGCCTCGATAAATTGATGAACAAAACTGCTGCCGTAAATCAAATCGGTTTTGATTATCTGGCACGGCGAGTAAGCATTCAGTTTTTGGCGTCAAAAACGGCGATACGGTTCAGTTTTAACCCCAGCAAGTAGCTTACTTCCCCAGTAGCATTTGTTGGGGGTTTTTCAAACATCGCCTCAATTAGGGATAGGCGATCGCCATTGTGTTCCGAAACTATACTATTGAAGAGCGATCGCAGGGTACAGTTAATGACTATGGAAATGCGTACGCCACCGATTGTGAGTGTCTATTGAAAAGCGATCGCACTGATCCAGTTAATGACTATGGGGATGGGTACGCCCTTGTGTTCTGGAACTATTTAGGGGCGATCGCACGTTGAGCTTAATCTAGGGATAGGCGTACGCCATTGTGTTCTGTTCAGGAACTATTTAGGAGCGATCGCACTGATACGGTTAATGACTATGAGGATGGGTACGCCACCGATTGTGAGTGTCTATTGGAACGCGATCGCACTGATCCAGTTAATGACTATAGAATATCTCAATAACACGATTGACTATAGCCCTAAAAATTTAGGTTAGGACAAATCAAATTCTGTAAGGGCTTTTCGCGAAGAGTCCCTACTTTAAATCCTATGTCCTAACCTTCTGACGTATTGCTATACCAATTGCTCACTGGTGGGATGTCACCCAGCTCTATCCATCACCAAGATGACCCGCTTCTTCGCACCAACATCATAGTGTTGTGCAAAGTCGGCAAGAATTCGATTAAACAGCTCCGTTTCCACATAAGGTAACAGCCACCAATAGGTTTCTCCTGATTCAGGGTGAACAAAAGCGTAAAGCCATAACAATTCAGTTTACTTTGACTTGTTATCTAGCCACCCTAACCCCCCAAATTTGGGGGGAACTAGATTTCAAAGTCTTCCATTTACCTCCGATGTTGCAGGGAATCTATAGTCTTTCATGTCATCTGTCGCGCCATCAAATCAGCAAACAACCCTTCCATCCCTGCCAATTCCTCAAAACTTCCCTGCTGTACTATCTTCCCAGCTTGCAGCACATAAATCCTATCTGCATGACGAATGGTACTCAAGCGATGGGCAATCACAATTCGAGTTACTCCCAATTGTTCTAAACTGTGAGTAACAATCGCCTGGGTGCGATTATCCAATGCCGATGTCGCTTCATCAAACAATAAAATCTGGGGTTTATGTACCAAAGCACGGGCGATAAATAACCGCTGTCGCTGTCCTCCAGAAAGATTACCGCCCCCTTCTGAAATAATAGTATGTATGCCCATAGGCATAGCTCGAATATCATCCGCTAATCCTGCCATCTCCAACGCTGACCAAGCTTCATCTTGGGTGACAATGGCACCGCCAGCAATATTCTCCCAAATCGAACCACTCATAATTCTTCCATTTTGCAGTACTACCCCTAACTGTCGTCGCACCGCTGCAATATCCAATCCTGATAAATCTCTGCCATCATAGAATATTGTTCCCGCTTCTGGCGTTTCAAATCCCAACAACAATCTGATGATGGTGGATTTCCCACTTCCCGATGGTCCGACAATGGCAATAAATTCCCCTGCTTTTGCTTCCAGGGTTATATTCTCTAAAACTAAAGGGCTATTCTGGCGGTAGCGGAAGCAAACCTGGTCTAGTTTAAGTTGACCTGAAAGCTTTCCGGGGTGGAATTTGTTAGCGTCAACTTCTGGTTTCGTCTGCAAGATAGGTTGGGCGCGTTCCCACAAAATGGTGATGTCTAAGACCTCGATCAGGGTGTTGCTTAATCGGGTTGCACTGGTGATGAATGTACCAAAGGCAGTGTTAAATGCCAAAAATGTTCCTGTAGATAGCTCTGTTCCTGTTGTGGATTGTTCGGTGAAGTAAACGGCTAACCCAAATAGCAGCATCGAACTTACCGCTGGCAGCATAACATTAAAGGTGGTGAGTATATCTTCTACCAACTGGGTACTCAACATCAGTTTCACCTGCTGAGTGTATTTTTTCGCCCAGCTTTTCAAGGCCTCTGATTCAGCAGCAGCGACTCGCAGTTTGGATACTCCACCAATTAACTGCACTGTCAGTCCAAAGATTTCTCCCGAAAGCTGTTGCAGGGGACGCATTTTCCGCCGGATAATTATACCTGACACGGTAGTAATAATCACCGCCACCAACGCCACAGCGATCGCAACTAAGGCCAAAGAGAAACTATAAATTAACAGCAGTCCCAGATTGAGAAGGGAGAATAAACTGGTAAACAGAATTCGCAAAATACTACCACTCAGTCGCTCGCGAATCTGAGTAATGGCGGAGACGCGGTTGTGTAAATCTCCTGTAGAATACTGGCGGAAAAAAGCGGGTTTGAGTTTCAGCAGTCGATCCCAAACAGCAGCCTGAGTATCAAAACTAACTTGGGTTTGCCATCTCAGGATGACAAAACTTTGAGCCAATTGGAATATCATCACGCCAAAGCTAGCTGCGAACAATCCTAATCCCATCTGAATTAATAAGTTGCGGTTAGCATCGGGAATGGCATAGTCAATGAGAATACCTGTTATCTGCGGTGTAAACATCCCGAACAAAGTTGCAGTCACTCCTACCCAGAGGATTTTTAGTAAGTCTGGAATCTTACCTCTGAGGCTAAATTGCAGGATATCCAGGACTGTAATTTCTTTGTCTGGTAAAGGGCGATAAAAGGTATAGGCGATGGGGGCAAGTTTGGCGGCGGTGTGGCGGTTTATACGAGTGCGGGTTAATTCTAAAGGTTGAAGTATCTCATACTTGCTAGCTTTAATTGGTAGTAGGGCAACAGGCAGATTTTCTTCTTTAGTAAAAGCCAGAAGAGGACCACAATCTGTTTTCCACCAGTTGGGAGTGAGGGTGACTCGACGGGTGCGGAAACCGGAAGCGCGGGCGATTCCCTCTAGGGTGCTGGAATTTTCTGCTTTGGCTGGAGGACGAATGGTTATCCCCAAAGCTTTCCCCACTGCACCCACAGCAATTAATAGGGGGGTTTCTCCTTGGGGAAAGTTAATGCTGGGATTGAGTACTGATGCTAGTTCTCGTAGAGTTTTGTCTGTCATTTAACTGGAAGATTGCGATCGCTTTTTCTATTTATTATTGATACTTTTGATACTTTCTTTAGGTAAGCGAAAATTTTTTTGCTCGTCAAGGAATATTTTTTGTGGCTTTTTCGTTAAGATTATTAGAGAGTCAGACCCCCTGTCCTGACTGTCCGCAGATTAAGGGGTAGCTTCTTCAGTAGCCCTCACTGATAGCCACTTGCCAAATATGAAGAAAATATCTTAGGAGGTTAAACAGATGACTGACAAACAACAAATTTTAACGAATTTATGAGACTTTCGGGATTTCGATACCTGGCACCTTGAGAGTGAACAGTGAACAGTAATCAGTGACCAAACAAGTCACCCATTCACCCATTGTCATTAGTCAAAAATAATGACACTGGGTAAGGTGGTAACTGATTTGGTGAGGCAATAGGCGATCGCCCTTGTGTTCAGGAACTATTTAAGAGCGATTGCACTGGGAAGTTGAATCTAGGTAAAGGCGATTGCCCGATACAGTTAACGTCTATTGAATAGCGATCGCCACCGATTGTCAGTGTCTGTGATAGAGCGATCGCACTGTACAGTTGACGGCTAGGGAAATGCGATCGCCTAAGAGTATTAGAGGATGTTTGAAAAGTTTCACTATGAATTTGTTTTGACGAATTGTGCTTCGGTGTCCCTAGTTCTTCCCGATTGATTCCTAGATTGGAATAACTAGCAACCTGGCTAAAAAGTTAGGTCAACTAATGGGTCAACTGTCATATATTTGGTAATTGTATGTCGATGAACCAAGAATCACTGCACATAAGAGGGCGGTGAGGGTCAAAGAATACTAAGTTCAATTAGATATGAGCATAAGGTTAACAAAATGAACCACAACCAATCAAAAGCAACACATTCACAACAGCAAAACCTCAAGAAACTCATAAAGCTTCAGCTACTCAATTTGAAACAGCTAGATAGCGTTGCTGGTGCTGGTCCCGAGACATCCCCCGGTCCCGAGACATCCCCCTAACCCGATCTCTTGAATCTCTTTCCTGCTTCAGGAGCCTATCATAAAAGCCCTTCCGCCTATTGTTAAATCTTCTTAACAATGGGCTTCTAACCTATTTATGGAACTTTCGGGATTTCAATACCTGGCACGATTACAGTCAACAGTGAACAGTAAACAGTAATCAGTGACCAAACAAGTCAAAACTCACCCATTGTCATTAGTCAAAAATAATGACACTGGGTAAGGTGGTAACTGATTTGGTGAGGCAATAGGCGATCGCCCTTATTCTAAGTGTTTATCATTATTTGGGAGCGATCGCACTAGGAAATTTAATCTAGGCATAGGTGATCGCATCTTGAGAAAATTCTGGCTGTCTGTTGAGAGCAAGCGCATAATCTCCCAAACCTTTCCTGAACTCAATGTCACCGTTGAAGAGATTTTCCGTACCCGATTTTTGAAACTTTGCCTACCAGTAACTATAATGAGTAATCCTGCTCCAATGACTTAATGTTATCCTGACATACTTGAGTGTTAGGATGATCTGCACCCAGGGTAGTTGCCAAAATTGCTCCGGCTTGCTCAAAACATGCCTTGGCTTCCTCTGTTTTCCCTCTTTGTTTAAGAACCGATGCCAGGTTATTTAAAGTAATAGCCAGTTCAGGATGAGATTCACCTAAAATTTGAGTTTTAATCTCTAAAGCTCTTCGATAGGCTTGCTCTGCTTGGGATAAATCACCCTTAGCTTGCAGAGATGCGGCGAGATTATTGAGATTGAAAGCAACATCGTAGTGAACTGAACCAAACTGTTGCTCAAAGAAGGTAATGGCTGTTTCAAAATGTTTGATCGCTTCATCCCATTGCTTTAGTCCGTGTAAAATTGAACCTAATGCTGCTCCATCTGCAATAGTTTTGGGATGTTGCGCACCAAATAAATCTAGATGGAGTTGATAGGATTGACGCGCCCAAGTTGCTGCGGTTTGATAGTCTCCACGGGCATGATTGAGTCCAGCCAGGTTATGGTAAATTGAGGCAATATCGGGATGGTGGTTGCCATATTGAGAGCGCAAGGTGGTTAATGCTTGCTGATAGAGGTGTTCCACTGCCTCAAATTTGCCCCAGTATTTATAGACAATTGCTAAATTATTGGCAAGCTGAATCCTTTTAGATTGATACTCTTCTGTCCCTTGGGTTTCTATGAGTTCAATTGCCTGTTGGTAACTTTGTTCTGACTCAGCATAATTGCCTTGAATGCGTTGGAGAGTGCCAAGGGTAGAGAGGGTGGTCATTTCCAAGGAAAGAGCAATGGCGGGGGATATACTGGCTTTAATTGCCTCTAAAATTTTCTGTGCGGAATGAACTGCAATCAGGGCTTGAGGATAGCGGGATTGGGCTTCTAGAATAGAGGCGAGGCGGTTGTGCAAGCTTATCTGGACGATATGCCCTTGTTCCGAGGATGGTAAAGCTTCAATTGTTTGATTGCATAAGGCTTCTGCTTCGGGGTAACGTTGTTCAGCCTGGAGGCGATCCATCTGCTGAATGGTTTGTTTTAAGTTGTCTATTATCATAAATTATTCTCCAGACTGAGGGAGTAGTGGAAAACCAGGAAACAGGTGGAGAAATAAATATTAAGGGCGTAGTATCCTACGCCCTTATGTTGTGCAGCAATCATAATAGATGCACATTAGCTTCGATTAGAAAATCTAACCATCCTTACTCTACCTTCTCATTCCAGGGCTCGTTGAAATTCCCGCCCCAGCGCTCGCATCTAGTTCAGTGATAGTGAGTGTTTGCCGTTCCATCACCTTGGCAGGTTTATTTTTCGGGGCTGGTTTCTGCTTGGTAGGTAGATTGGGAAACTTGACCACCGTTTCATTGTGGTTCAGATTTATCCCCGCACCAGCGATCTCGAAGAGATGATACTGTTGGCGAATGTGCTACAAAGAATCTTACATCAAGTATTACTAATCACCAGAATAAAGATTTCTCGTTATTGTAGTACTATTAATTTCACTGAAGATTACTTTCGCCAACAGTATCA
>JASJEK010000277.1 GCA_030064915.1 Xenococcaceae cyanobacterium MO_234.B1 | reverse complement strand
GCTGCTACGATGGTGGCTGCTGGAGTATTTCTCATTGCCCGTATCTATCCCATTCTAGAGCCTGTCCCTGTAGCAATGGATCTTATTGCTTGGACTGGCGGAGTTACCGCTTTTCTCGGTGCTACTATTGCCCTGACTCAAAATGACATCAAAAAAGGTCTAGCTTATTCCACCATGTCCCAATTAGGTTATATGGTAATGGCAATGGGTTTAGGCTCTTACAGTGCTGGTTTATTTCACCTTATGACCCATGCTTACTTTAAAGCAATGCTGTTCCTTTGTTCTGGATCAGTAATTCATGGCATGGAAGCAGTAGTAGGACACGATCCTGTATTAGCTCAAGATATGCGGTTAATGGGTGGATTACGGAAATATATGCCCGTTACTGCCTATACTTTCTTGATAGGTAATCTGGCTATTTGTGGTATTTTCCCCTTTGCTGGTTTCTGGTCAAAAGATGAAATCCTTGGGCAAGCTTTCCAAGCTAATCAAGCTTTATGGTTTGTCGGTTGGTTCACTGCTGGTTTAACCGCTTTCTATATGTTCCGGATGTACTTTATGACCTTTGAAGGAGAATTTCGCGGTAACGATACGGCAATTCGCCAACAACTGTTAGCAGCTTCAGGAGTTACTTTTGGCCCTGGGGCAATGGATACTAAAGAAGCAGAACATCACGGACATAGTGATTCTCCCCATGAATCTCCTCTTACTATGGCATTGCCTTTGGTGATACTCGCGATACCTTCTGCTGCTATTGGTTTTGTGGGTATGCCTTGGAAAAACTATTTTGAAGAGTTTGTTCATGCACCAGGAGAAATAGTATCAGGGGAACCCTTTGAGTTAAATGAATTCCTGATTATGGCAGGATTATCAATTGCGATCGCAGTAACCGGAATTATTGTCGCTGCTCTCATGTACCGACTGAAAAAAATCGACCCCAATGCGATCGCGAAAAAATATCCTTCTCTCTACCAGTTATCTCTCAATAAGTGGTACTTCGACGATATTTACGACCAAGTTTTTGTAGTTGGTTGTCGTCGTCTCGCCAGACAGATCATGGAAGTAGATTACCGTGTTGTAGATGGTGCGGTGAACCTAACTGGTTTAGCAACCCTACTAAGCGGAGAAGGATTAAAATACTTTGAAACAGGACGGGCCCAATTCTATGCTCTTATTGTATTTGCAGCAGTTTTAGGCTTTGTTTTGGTGTTTAGTGTAGCTTAATTGCTGGGATTTTTAAATGTATAGTATGTAGGGTGGGCTTGCCCACCTTACTTTTTATTTGTTTAATAGTATTTAATAGTATTGAAGAGAAACTTAATCAGAGGAGAATTTTGCCAAAGATTCGGATTCGTCAGCACGTTAACCCTTTACGTAGTAAATATAGAAATCCTATTACTCTTCCTAACTGGGAAGACATTTATCAAAATTGCCATCTGCCCCTACATTTAGACATTGGCTGTGCTAGAGGTGACTTTTTACTTCAAATGGCACAATTACAACCAGAAACTAATTTTCTCGGTGTAGAAATTCGTCAACCTTTAGTAATCGAAGCTAACAAAGAAAAAAATAAATTAGGGTTAACTAATCTCCATTATCTCTTCTGTAATATTAATTATGCTGCTGAGAATTTATTAAAATCATTACCGATTAATTCGCTCCATTACATTACAATTCAGTTTCCCGATCCTTGGTTCAAACGCAAGCATGTGAAACGAAGAGTTGTCCAACCAGAATTAGTCAAAATTTTAGTTGATTATTTAGTTGATGATGGAACTATTTTCTTACAATCTGATATTGAAGAAGTAGCTAAAGAAATGCGCGATCGCTTTTCCCAAAATCCCTTCTTAGTTCAGCAACATCAAGCAACTTGGTTAGAGAATAATCCTTTTCCCATACCTACAGAAAGAGAATTGTATGTTATGGAAGATCATAAACCTGTATATCGTGTTTTATTCCACAAGCACAGCACGGCAACTTAAATTTATGGTGACTCCAAACTCCGCGCCTCAAGTTGATCTGACTTGTATTTTATAAAACTTTAACAATGTTACATTTTTGGTAAAGATTTGGATAAGATAAAAATGTAACATTAGAAACAGTTACAGTTTTGATAAAGGTCTGGGTAATATAAAAATGTAATATTCGTAACAATAGTTAGTAGAACTTAATCAAAACCCTAACTCGTGTTACTTTTAGGTAGGCTCAACAATCCCTCTTTCTTTCATGAAAACCAATAATATCAAGCAAAAATTTAAGTTACAAGTGGCTACTAAACTAGAAGCTCTACAAGAAGTACTTCAATGGTATAAAGAGTTAATCAGTCCTTGTTTGCCTCAGCAAACAGGTTGGCAATGCCAAGTGGCTCTAGTAGAAGCCTTTACCAATGCAGTAAGACACGCTCATCAAGATTTACCGGTCAATACCCCCATAGATTTAGAAGTAGAACTTTATCCTAATTGTTTAGAAATGAGAGTTTGGGACCGGGGGAAACCTTTCGACCTCAAAGCGCAACTTCAAGCCAATCAAGATAATGTTACATCTTTAGAAAAGGAAGGAGGGCGAGGACTGCAATTTATCAAGAAATTAACCGACGAATTACAATACCTCAGTAATCTTGATTATCGAAATTGTCTAGTAATCAAGAAAACATACTCTCCAACACCCAATTTAGCTTAGATTTCTGCTATAGCACGTTCAATCAAACATCTAGCTAGAGTCTGAGTACCTGTATGTTCATAGTAGTTAGTGGTCATGTCTAAAAACGCAGCTACATAGTCCAATTTATCCTCAGAAAAGTCTAAAAAACCTTGAAACTTGCCAAAAATAGTTTGTGGAGTCAGGTTTCTATCTGCCACAAAGTTAGCCATCCAGCCTTTGACAGAATCAAAACTCTCACCAATAAAACTTAATTGACTACTAGTATCACTGCCTGGGATTAAATCTTGGACTTGTTTGAATGTAGAATTAGAACCCAACTCTCCAGGACTAGTATTGTCCAATGTAGATTGTGCTTTTAAGATAAAATCTGGGCCTAGAGGAATTAGACCATCAACACAGACTAAAGCTGCCATCCGCATTAAAGATTCTCCGCTATAGTCAGCTAAAGATGTGACAAAATCTCCAATACTATCCCCTGGAATGCCATTAATTTGGCAAAAAGCTACTAACTCTACAACTAATTTGATACACAGGTCTAAAGCTTGTGCCTTGTCAGGATTAGGCGTAACCTTGCTTAATAATCCTCCGACTAAGGGAATTTTATCCCCTACCTTATTGGCTAAAGCAGCAGTACCTAAAGCACTATCTGCACTATCAACAGTCTGGTAAAGCCACATTGCTTTTTGATACCCTTGAGACTTATCATTGTACAGCCAAATAGCGCGATCGCCAATCTGCTGAATCATCTCTTCATCAGTTTCTCCTGTAACTTCCCGAATCGTATTTTCAAACCCCACTAAATTTTGCCATTGTCCAGGAACAAGAAAATCTAGGGACTTGAGCATCATTACGGTGATATTATTAGTGGGTAAATTATCCACTAACTCAAAAATTGGTTTGCTCATAATTACTTCTTACCTCTATCTGCTTCATGTTTGATTAGGAAATACGGCTTTAGTTCAATTGAGACAAACCGTTAAGATCAAATTGACTCAACAAAGCTTTGCGATCGCTTTCTGTGAAAGAAGGATCACGAGATAACACCTTAACTTGAAACCGGTCTTTAACTAAGATAGCAGTGGCGTTACTCCCTTGATTTACCGCGGGATAGCCAGCAATTGTTTCGGTACTATTCTTAAACTTGTTAACGGCACTAGGATTATTTATAGTGTCAGAAATTGCCATCACTGCTATCTCTTTTCCTGCTTGTTTTAATTTAGCTTCAGCAAAGCCTTTTTTTTCTTGAGTATAAACCCTTTGATATCCTGAATCAGGTTCAGGAAAATAACGGTTAAAGCTACCACCAGATTCAGATTCTTTAACCACAGCAGTAGCACCTCTAGAAGTACTATCTTGTTGTGCTTGATCAAAACGGGAAGGTGGTTGTGAAGTGCAAGCTGTAACCAATAAAATCGTTACCAGCAAATAAGTAAATAAAATTTGACGTAATCTGACCATTTTGGATAGTTATAAATGATGGATTAGAAGTTAAAACTCAGACTAATACTAAGTTTTTATAATAACTTTATTGAATCTTTAATAAAGATTTAGATAATTTTCACTACAATGAGGTACTGAGTATTATATAATCTTCACAAAAAATGACTGAGAAAGACAAATTTTACTTAACAGTCAGATACCAAAAATATCGGCGTTTTAGAAAACCCACTAAATCTTTATTACTTACAGTATCTCTAAGGCTACTTTCGGGATGATGTGTTAAGCTGGCTAACATCGAATTTATAGACTAAACCTAGTCACTTCCTATAACTGAGGGGCTTAGGCTTTGCTTATTATTTGGCTTTGTTTATTAATCAATCAAGCAAGCAAATTTTAGGTGGATTAGCTTAGCTGCTACTAACTAACAAAGTATTCCCACAATATTGTTCTGGATTCAGAATTTTTCAAAACAGAGAAGATTAAGTACTACTAAGTACTACACAAAAAGTTAAACGAAGAAATAAGTTTTAACATTAATTATAGTAACTATGCAAATCCTTATTTATTCTTATAATTACTATCCAGAACCTATTGGAATTGCACCTCTGATGACTCAGTTAGCAGAAGGACTGGTTAAAAGAGGACATAAAGTAAGGGTGATTACTGCTATGCCTTGGTATCCTGAGGGAGAAATTAATCCAGAGTATCGCGGCAAATTTTTCTTAACAGAAAATATTAATGGAGTACTAGTACAACGCAGTTACATTTGGACTCGTAGAAAGCGCAACCTTAGAAACAGAGTTATTTTTGAACTAAGTTTTATGATATTAAGTTTGCTTCAAGCCTTTAGAGGTTGGCGACCCGATGTCATACTACTTACTGTACCAGGATTGCCAGTGTGCTTGCCAGCAGCTTTACTCCGCCTAATCTACAACTGTCCCGTAGTTTTAAATTTACAAGATATTCTGCCAGATGCTGCGGTTCATACTGGGATGATTACAAACCCCAAAGTTATCTATATCTTGAAGTGGCTAGAAAAATTTGCCTATAAAACCAGTGATAAAATTGCTGTGATTGCCGATGGATTTACTAATAATATAGTTAAAAAAGGAGTACCCCTAGAAAAAATAGTGGAAATTCCTAACTGGGCTGATCTCGACTTTATTAGACCCCTACCAAGACATACTAGTTACTTTCGTCAAGAATATAATTTAGAGGGTAAGTTTGTTGTACTCTACTCAGGAAATATTGCCCTGACTCAAGGATTAGAAACTGTTATAGATGCTGCTGTTTACCTAAAACACCTCCCCGAAATCGCTATAGTTATTGTGGGGGAAAAGAGAGCTTTATCTAAGCTGGAAAAATATTGTCAACAGAAAAATATCAATAATGTCAGTTTAATTTCGTTCCAACCTAAAGAAAGACTACCAGAAATGCTAGCTGCTGCGGATGTAGGTTTAGTGGTTCAGAAAAAAAATGTTTTAGATTTTAATATGCCCTCAAAAATACCTGTGCTATTAGCTAGTGGTTGTGCCATTATTGGTTCAGTTCCTGACACAGGTACAGCAATTAGTGCAATTAGCAAAAGTGGTGGTGGGGTAGTTACTCCCTCGGAAGACTCCGAAGCCTTATCTGAAGCAATTATTGACTTGTATTATAACCGAGAGAAAACAGAAAAGTTAGGGCAACAAGGCAGGGCTTATGCAGAAAAACATTACTCCTTCGAATTGGCTTTAGATCGATATGAAGAACTATTCCAGAAAACTATAACTGATAGTTCGACCGAGTTGCCAGAACCTATTAAACTTTAAATATGGGGAATCTTAAGGATAGGAAATCATTACGGAAGCGCACTCTAGTTTGGTTGAAAAGTAATGTATCTCGTAAACGGTTGCAACATATTTTGGGAGTAGAACAAACTTGTATTGACTTGGCTCGTTGTCATCAGATAGATGAACAGCAAGCAGCCCAAGCTGGTCTAATGCATGATTTAGCCAAATTTTTTCCTCCCAAAAAATTACTGAAAATGGCACAACATGAAGGAATTACCATTGATTCAATCTGTTATAATCATCCCCATTTACTTCATGCAGAAGTAAGTGCCATCGTAGCAAGAGAAGAATTCGGGATCAAAGATACTGAAGTATTAGAAGCAATAGGAAATCATACTCTAGGTTCTCCTGAGATGAGTTTGTTAAGTTGTTTGGTATTTGTGGCTGATGCGATCGAACCCCATCGTGGGGATCACTCAGAACTAAACCAATTGAGGCAAATAGCTACAATCAATCTTTATCAATGCGTCCACAAAACCAGTGATTATTCTATAAAATACCTAATGGGTAGTAATAAAGTAATACACCCTCGCACCATATTAACTCGTAACTGGGCATTAGCCAAAGCTAAACAACTATTAAAATAAGTTGATAACAAGCTAACTTGATTAAAATATAAGTAGCAGCAACCAAGAATTTTAATGAGAAATTCACCAAACTTTGAATTGAACAGTATTGCCACTCAAGATAAAGTTACAGACGCCTCTCTCCTCACTAGTGAACAACTGGCGTGGAAAATAGCAGAAGCAGCAGATGATAAAAAGGCAGGAGATATTGTACTTTTACAAGTAGAGGAAGTATCCTATCTGGCAGACTACTTTGTGATTGCTACTGGGTTTTCTACAACTCAATTACGAGCTATATCTGAGTCTATAGAAACTCAGCTAGTGGATTGTCATCAAAAATACCCCATTCGGGTTGAAGGAAAAACTCAGGGTGGCTGGATTGTGATGGATTATGGTGAAGTAATTGCTCATATCTTTCTTCCCCAGGAAAGAGAATACTATAATTTAGAAGCATTCTGGGGACACGCAGAACGCCAAGAATTTGTGAGCAATAGCTAAGAACTGATAAAACACCTATGATGAGCGAATCTTCCGTTGAATTTTGTCCCGTTCCTCAAGAACAACAGCCCATCTACGAATATCAACAAATGCAAGATTCGTGGTTTTCCCGTTGGGCAACTTTAGATGACCTAAACTATGGTAAAAAATTGGCTTGGGTTGGCTTTTGGGGTTTACTGCTTGCTGCACCAATAGCAGCAGCTAGTTTTCATCCTTTTCAGCATCCTACTCGATTGATTATTTCTAGTCTTTGGGGGTCTTGTTTTTTACTAACCCTAGTGCTGATCAGGCTCTATATTGGCTGGGCTTATATCCGCGATCGCCTGAATAATGACAAAATATTCTATGAAGAATCTGGTTGGTATGATGGTCAAGTTTGGCACAAACCCACCAATATGATCAATCGCGATAGCTTAATTGTTGTCTATGAAATTGCTCCTATCTTACAACGTTTGCAAAGAACGTTCTGGCTCATAGGAGCAGTAATCGCTATCAGTGGTGTAGCGTGGTTAATTGTGGGATAAACTCTTCCGTATTCTTAAATTGGCGTAATTTTAAAACGAATGACTAGGGTAAAACGTACTCAAGCACCTAAAATAGAAGTTCATTTATTAAGAGAAGGCATTATCGAGTCAGTTCATCAAGTAAAAGCTGTAGTATGCGATACTAAGGGGCGTGTTTTAGCTGTTGCTGGTGATTCTCAAACTGCTACTTTTATTAGGTCTGCCTTAAAACCTTTTCAGGCTCTAGCTGTTACTTCCACAGGAACCTTAGCCCAATATGGATTAACAGATAAAGACCTCGCAATTATATGTAGTTCCCACCAGGGAACTATTGAACAATCAAGACAAGTATTTAATATTCTCTGGCGTGCTGATGTCGATCCTCTAGCCCTCCAATGTCCCATTCCCCAAGATAAGCAAAGTTCTTTACAGCACAATTGCTCTGGTAAACACGCAGGGATGTTAGCAGTTTGTAAGCAGCAAGATTGGTCACTAAATGATTATCTGCATCGTTCTAGTCCGATCCAAAAACTGATTTTGCGCCAAATTTCTGAATTATTAGGAATTCCAGGAGAAGAACTAATTAGTGCCCATGATGACTGTGGTGCGCCGACTTATTCCATACAAGTGCAACACATGGCTTATCTTTACGCTAAGTTGGCTTCTGGTGACAATTTGGATTTAGAGCGTATAGTTCGCGCCATGACTTACTATCCCAGAATGATTGCTGGAGATGGTGCTTTTGATACAGAATTAATGCGGGTTGCTGAAGGAGAAATCGTCAGTAAATCCGGTGCAGAAGGTATCCAGTGTATCGGGAGAGTCGGAGAGGGAATGGGTTTAGCTATTAAAGTGGTTGATGGAGCAAAAAGAGCTAAATATGCAGTAGCTATCCATTTGCTTAAGCAAATGGGTTGGATTTCTCCTGCTATAGCAGAAAGCTTGTCTGAAAAATTCTTAAAACTTAGTCCCTACAAGCGGATGGAAACTATAGGAGAGTTATCTGTGGTATGAAGCAAAAAAGTTTGTCATTTACAGAAAAAGTTGCTATACT
>JASJEK010000276.1 GCA_030064915.1 Xenococcaceae cyanobacterium MO_234.B1 | reverse complement strand
CCAAGTTGTTCTGATATCTCCCGTACTAAATTCTGGTCTTGTTTTAGCAAGTCAATAAGTTGTTCCCTCGTCAGATTGGTCAGAGAGACCCCGCCGATAGTAGGCAAAGCCTGCTTCGATTTCGTCAAACTATGACTTTGTTCTTCTTGAGGACTCTCCTTGATAGCTTCAACAACGGAAGATTCTGGAGGTGAATCTTCGACTTCAGATTGTTGCTTGGCTTCATCTATTGGTAATTCTGGGATTGCAGCAATTAATTCTGGTTGTTCCCAAGGTGATTCTGGTTCATCAGGGTCTTCTATGGTTAAATGAGTTTTGTTTTCTCCCACAATATTTTCGGGCATTAGGATTGATTCTTCTTTTGAGTTATCAGAGAGCATCTCATCCTGAATTACTGAGTATTCTGACTCATCCTCTGGAAATAGGGGGAATTCCTCTGTATCGAGAGATAATTCCCCTGAGTTATCAGAGATAATCCCATCCTGAATTACTGAGTATTCTTGGTCGGGTTTCTGAGTCGGTAAATTAGGAGTTGGAGCAGAAACGACATTAGATTCTGGTGATGGGATGGCAACCACATCTGCCCCATCATATTCCCAAATTATTTCTGCTGTGTTACCAAAAAAGAGTTGTCTGCCGATTTCATGGGAAACTGCGCCGATTTCTTGTAATTTGGGGTGAGATTGGGTAAGTTCTCCTAAACGAATCATCCTGGCTCCCTTTTGTCGTTGAATAGGACTAGGAGAGGCAGGAAATTTCTGATAACAACGGTTGAGCCAAGCAACCCATTTTTGGGCTTCCCCTCGTTCTTCCAATTGCTGAAAAAACTTAGCAATTCTTACTTGATGCCAACCATGAGCTACTCCTTCTAGAAGTTGATTGAATAAAAATTCATAATCTCCATCTGTTAAGTCTAAGCTTGATGATGGTATTGATGGTGATTGTCCCTCTTCCTGATCTAACTGACCATTTGTGGGAGAATTGGGGGCTGAATCCTTGTTAAATTTTTGCTCGATCCACCTAAGCATGATCCTATGTACCTTAGATCAAATATACTGTTAATTGGGTTCTATCAAATCTTGCTTAATTTTACAGGTAGATTTTGTAACTACCCAATTAATATCAATTTTCGCGCATTAATTGGAAACTTAAGAGGGTTAAGCTAATAGCTAACAGCTATTAGCCATTAGCTACTTTTGATAAATGATAAATGGTATAAGCTAGTTGTTCGTTACTCTAATTTATGTCTTACGAGCCTCTTCATCACAAGTATCGACCTCAAACTTTTGGGGATTTAGTTGGGCAATCTGCGATCGCAGAAACCCTAATTAATGCCATTCAGCAGGAAAAAATTGCTCCTGCTTACTTGTTTACGGGGCCAAGGGGAACCGGAAAAACTTCTAGTGCTAGAATTTTAGCTAAATCTTTAAATTGTTTAAAGGCAGAGCGACCCACGCCTCATCCTTGTGGTGAATGTGAAGTATGTAAAGCGATCGCAGTAGGAACAGCTTTAGATGTCATTGAAATTGATGCAGCCAGTAATACGGGGGTAGATAATATTCGAGAGATTATTGAGCGATCGCAATTTGCTCCTGTACAGTCTCGTTATAAAGTGTATGCGATCGATGAATGTCATATGCTCAGTACCGCAGCTTTTAATGCGTTACTCAAAACCCTAGAAGAGCCACCCCCAAGAGTAGTTTTTATTCTAGCGACTACTGATCCCCAAAGAGTTTTACCGACAATTATTTCTCGCTGTCAAAGATTTGATTACCGCCGTATTCCTTTAGAGGAGATGGTAAAGCATCTAGAATATATTGCCCAACAAGAACAAATTGATATTGATTTAGAAGCGATTAAGTTAGTTGGACAAATTGCTAACGGAGGATTGAGGGATGCAGAAAGTTTATTAGATCAACTCAGTCTGTTTCCAGGAAAAATTACTATAGATCAGGTTTGGGATTTAGTTGGAGCTATCCCCGAACAAGATTTATTGATTTTATTACAAGAGATTAGAAATAAAAATTTTCCAGGGATTTTAAAACAATGTCGTAGTCTATTAGACCGAGGAAGAGAACCAATTACGGTACTGCAAAATCTTGCTAGTTTCTATCTCAATCTTTTAATTGCCAAATCTGCCCCTCAAAGCTCGGATTTAGTATCTGTTACCGAAAATTGCTGGAAAAACTTACAACAAGAAGCTTCACAGTGGCAACAAGATACAATTCTCTGGGGTCAACAAAAGCTAAAAGAAGCAGAAACACAAATTAAAAATACTACCCAACCCCGTTTATGGTTAGAAGTAACTTTATTCGGATTATTATCTGAGAGTCCAATTACATCAATTCTGAACGAGTCGGTTGGAAATGGTTCGGAAACCTCAACCCTTCGATTGGATACGGCGAGTCCCCAACTAAACGGGATAAAGCAACCTCGGCATCCATCTCCCGCAGCATCCCCCGACTTCAAAATTAGTGCTACAAATCTGTCTCCTAGCAACCCTGTTCCTCTTGGTCAGCACCAGGAAGGGGAGAGTATTGTGTTAGAGTCTATTGGATCAACACCAAAAATTGAAGGTAATTCCCCCATTCGGGTCCTTGCGCCTTACGAAGGGACTGATTCTGTCGTTTTACGGCAGAACTCGTACACTCCGCCCGACGAGGAGTCTGACCGCACCCAGTCATCCCGTCAGTCTTCTGTGGCAGATTTAAATAGAAATGGTGTTACATCTCCACCAGTTCAGCAGTTAGCACCCAAAAGAGACAGTATGGAGAAAACACCAGACAAAGTATTCCCAGAAAGTAAATTAGAGAAGGTTGTTTCTCCCACTACAACTCAACAAGATACTGCTCGATACACTGAAACAGTTAAAGAGCAATCAGAATCTATTGCTGAAACAGAACCAGTACCTGTTACAGAATCTCTCGATGATTCAAATATTCCTGCTTCACTCGAATCACAACCATCTCTGCCAGAAGTAGATAAGGAGGAAATTTGGCAAAAAGCGATCGCAATTCTTAAACCACCTACAACTCGGACTTTATTAAGCCAAAAGTGTCATTTGATCTCTATACAAGATTCTATGGCAATTATGGGGATTACTTCTCCTAAATTACGCAAATTATTTCAAGAAAAGGTAAGTAATATAGAAACTGCTTTTAGTCAGGTATGTCAGCGTACCATCAAAGTTAGTTTAGAAATTGCTCCCAATGGTGCTGCTTCTGCTGCCAAAGTCTCTCCTCCTCAAGCAGAGGTGGGGACACGAAGACCGGTCAACACCGAGACACATCAGGAAACAGGAGAGGAAAATAATTCTTCTCTTATGAATGTAACTCCGTATAAACCCCCTAAAAGCTCAAATCTTAAACCAGAAGTAGACACTAAGCATTCTCTCGAAGCAAAGCAAGATACTTTTAAACAAGATACTTTTAAAAATGGATTTAATAGAGAGCTAGAAACACCACAAGAGAAAATCCGAGATATAACCCCAGATATAACCACATCCTCAAAACCAGATATTTCTGCTGTAACAACCTCTATTCCTGAAAGCCAATCCTTACCAGAAACTGTAGTAGATAGTAATATCTCTGAAAGCGAAGCACAGGGTGGTCAGACTACTGTTGTTAGTTCTGAGGCAGAATTTACCAAGGCTGTGGAATTAATCGCCAAAAGTTTTGATGGGGAAATTATCACCCTAGATAACTATTCTTACACTGAAGAATTCCCAAGTACCCAACCTCAAATTGTAGAAACCCCAGAGAGTTTACCCCCAGAAACTACAACTGATAATGATATTTCTAATGATATTTCTCTTAAGAAGAAAGAAAATTATGACAGAGGCATAGTTAGTAATCGACCAGACTGTAGTATGTATGATTATGAAGATGTCCCTTTTGCACGACCGATTAATTTAGAAATTAAGGAACTTGAGCTGCAAGACTCTTGGGAGTGGGCAGTAAATAAACCTGGAAAATGGCTCTATGGCAAGAATTATTTGCTTTCCTGAATTGAAAATTCCAAATTTTCTTTTCCTGCTCCTTCATGAACAGTTTTAACCCATTTGAGCCGTTTGGGGCGGACTGACATTCTAGCGGTGATACTAGGCATAACAACTTGCCAGTGCAGCATATAAATTAAACCTCTGATGCTTTGTCCGAAAATCTTGAATATGGAAAACGCAGTCAGTTTTTCTTCTGTAGCTTTAATCTGTCGAAGTCCCTTAAACATACTAATAAAGGCAACAGAAAATAGTAGGCTACTTAAAGGAGCAAGAACAGGGAACTTATGACGAGTTACCATCATTACGAAATCAGGAATAGTGGCAGTGGGTAAAAGATATTGAAATAAAACAAAATAAAGCAAATCTAGTCTTTTGGTAAAACCCATTGGGCTGCTAAAAATATAACGCCAATAATCGAGATAGCGTTGATAGCCTCCTTCTGCCCAACGATTTCGCTGATGCCACAAAGAGATCGCTTTTGTAACACCTTCTTCTTTAACTGGAGGAGTCAGTAAAAAGCCGATTTTCCAATTATCCAGATGAAGACGGATAGTTAAATCTAAATCATCAGTAATTGTTTCCTCGTTCCAACCACCACAACTCCTTAAAGCATAACGACGGACAAATTGCCCATTTCCTCTTAATTCTCCAATCCCATTAACTGCAATGCGTTGTTGTTGTAGGTAGCTGTCTAAAACCATCTCTGCTGCTTGTCCTTTTGTCCAGAAGTTTTCCCGGTCATTAGAGACAGCCTTACGAACTTGCACTGCACCGATTTCTGACTGGTCAAACATTGGTACAACTTGACGCAGTAAATCCCTTTCTACATGAGCATCCGCATCAAAAACGGCGATTATATCTCCTTTAGTATGGGGTAATACTTGATTTAACGCCCCAGACTTACCACCAGTAGCAGCAGCCGAACGATGTACTACTCGCAGATGAGGATATTCTAAAGCCAATTTATCTAATATTTCTGGAGTTCGATCCGTACTGCGGTCGTCTATTGCCCAAACTTCATATTTATCTTGGGGATAATCCAGGTTACACAGTATTTTGACAGATTCGGCAATAACAGCTTCTTCATTCCTGGCAGCCACTAGGAGAGAAACTACGGGAGCAGTAGCTAAACTTTCATCAGATAGTTTTTCTGGTGCTTGCTCTAGGGGAGCGAGGGAAAATCTTAAAATATGAATTCCTAGTAATGCAGTTAAGCCCATAACTAGCCAGTAACCCCAAGAAACCAGATGGAGTGTAATCACCACAACCCAAATAGTCGTAAAAACTAGAGCAGCCTTTTTTCTCCTTCCTGCTAATCCTTGGAAAAAGTCACTTCTAAACTCTTCTTCTTCCTCTTCTGGGTCAGACCATTCTGATAAAAAAGAGCCTATGGGGTCAAATTTTCCTGTGGATTCCGTTTCTTCCCAATGGTTATCTGACATAATTATTTTTGTGTCTTCTCGTCTTAGTCGTGCTTTTGGTGAACAATGTTTTATGAACAATGTTTTAATTGTATCGAAGTTTATTAAATATTAATTTTTTTTGCTAATTTTTAATAATCAAGACCTAGTTTAATTATTGATTTTACTTATATCTAGTCTTTAGTAATGATTTTTGGTTAAATTAAGGCATAAATCTGTTATTTAAAAAACTTAAACATATTTAAAATACCATTACAAACATAGATTATGCAGACTGTTTATTGGGGATTAGCGATCGCCCTAGGCTCGGTGTTGTGGGTAGAATTGGTCAGGGATATCTATCATGCTCTATCCCATTTATGGCAACCTTTGTATCGTCTTCATTCTTGGCATCATCGCGTATTTCGTCCTGATTTATCCGTAGCTAATGACACTATATATCGTCAAGCTCATTGGTATAATGACGTTCCAGAAGCTTTAGTGATGATATTATTTAGCTTTCTCCCTTATGGTGTAGTTTATACCTGGGAAATATCCCCTCAGTGGACCGCTTTTACTGGTACGGTATATACGTTCTGGTTTTTACTGGCTGCGATCGCTAGAGGTTTGGGTGTTCCTTACGTCGATGAAATTACTGATATTACCCACCGTCAGGGAGAATTTACCAGTTTACCTGCTAAATTATTTGTCAATCGTACTTATCATTGGCGACATCACTTCGATAATCAAAATGCTTATTTCTGTGGAGCTATCACTATTGTAGATAAAGTAATGGGTACAGCCTTATCTTTAAAAGGGAAAAGAATTGCTGTCACTGGTGCATCTGGTACTCTGGGGATAGCTTTGTTAAAACAACTCCAGCTTCAGGGAGCGAAAGTTACGGCTCTTACTTCCTCTAGTAACAGCATTACTTTAGATATAGACGGCAAAGAGGTACCGATAAAAACTATACTTTGGCAGACTGGGAAGGAAACTGAATTAGGGACAGTCCTAGACAAAATAGATATTTTAATTATTAATCATGGTATTAACGTCCACGGAGCAAGAGATAAAAATGCAGTTGCCAAATCTTACGAAATTAATACCTTTTCTGCCTGGCAGTTAATGGAAACTTTCTTTACCACTGTCCAAACCAATAAAGATATTGCTACCAAGGAAGTTTGGGTAAATACTTCTGAAGCCGAGGTAAATCCTGCTTTTAGCCCTCTCTACGAACTAAGTAAAAGAACTTTGGGTGACTTAGTAACCTTGCGTCGTCTTGATGCTCCTTGTGTGGTTCGCAAACTAATTTTAGGGCCCTTTAAAAGTAATCTCAATCCTATTGGCATCATGTCCGCTGACTGGGTAGCAAAACAAATTGTCAATCTAGCAAAACGAGATATCCGTAATATTATTGTTACGATTAATCCCCTAACTTTTGTACTATTTCCGATTAAAGAATTTTTGGTAGCAACCTATTTTAAGTTTTTTAGTAAGAAGTAATCAATTAAGTAGGGTTTGCTGAAAAAGTTTTTTGGTGAGGTTCACAATTCAGAAGTCACCCACCCCTAACCCAACCCACCCCCGCCCCTCCCAGGAGGGGAGCCAGGAGGGGAAGTCAGAAGTCAGAAGAGGTAATCATAATAATCTAGACAATCTCAAAGTGCATGGGTTTTGAAGGTAGAGAAGCTTATTTCTTGCACTTTATCAAATTTACCTGGAGGCGCTCACCATTGATTTGTAAAGGTTTTAGACTCATTCAGCAAGTCTTAAGTACCTAAACAAAATTAATTCCTTACTGAACAAATCTTTTTATTTTTCCATAAGCCCAATAAAAGCTACCACTGGAACTTTCTTTAACCTCATCTACTACATATAACATTCCTTCTTCTCGAATACTTTTAGGAAAACGCATATTCCAATCAGGATTATAACCATCAGAAACCACTCTCACTCTTAATTTACTTTTGTCTTTGATACATTGAACTAAGACCCCATCCCCTATAGTATCGGTAGTTTCTAAATCAGCAGCCGTACAAGTTACCTTAGATTTTGATAATTGTCTTGTGGCTCTAGATTGACTGGGAGTTAATACCACTTCTCCTGGTTTGAGTAATCTTTTAATTTCTCCTGAAGTACGATAAAAATCTCCTTTGCTGGAAAGGATAACTTTATCTACAACATAGGTTACTCCTTCTTCCCGAATGCTGCGGGGAAATTGAACATTAAGCTCAGGGTTATAGCCTTCAGAAATCACTTTTATCCGAAGTTTTCCCTGAATTTTTTCGCATTTTAAAACAACACCATCCCCAGCTTCGGTCACTCTTGGTAAATGGCTAGATGTACCAACAGTTGAACCCCTTAATTGTAAATCTTCACGATCCCTTTTTCTGGCTTGATAGGATTGATCTCGCATTTCTTTCCGCAAATTGAGATCGAATCTTTTTTTCTCCAAACTTTGAGCATAATAATCAAGTTGTTCGATTTCTTCTGCGATCGCAAAGTATTCATCTAAAGCCTTTAATTTTAGATTTTTAACCGTCTCTCGTAAAATTTTAGCTGCTTCTAGATAATTACCTCGATCAGCCAGACCTACTACTTCTTCTTTGATTTTGGCAATTCTTAGTTGACTAGCTTGTTGATTAACTTCTGCATCTGGTTCAATTTTCTCAGCTTCTTCTGATGATGTAACGTTGATTGTCAGAGCCAAATTATCACTCTGTTTTTGAATAATACCATCTACAATAGTTTCATAACTATAAGTAATCTTGGCTATTTGATGCTCCCCTTCCTCCTCAAAACCAGAAAGAGAAAATTGCCAAGCCAGGGGTTTGGTTTCTACTCCATAAACATCCCCTAAGAAGATTTCTAAGACATTATTATTTTGTTTGGAACTGTAACTGTTGAGCAATTCTGCTACTTCTACCCCATCAGCTAACTCTAGTTCCACTTTGAGGTTTTGAGCCACAACAGAAACTAAACTTTCCATCTCTACTCTAAATACCTCTGCTGCATCTTCAGGGGATTGAATAAAGTAGAAATTACCTCTTCCTGCATCAGCCATAGCAATGAGTAGATCTTCATTAAAATAACTGCCAAAACCCAAAGTTGTGGTAGTTATTCCTGCTTCTGCTTTCTGTTCTGCTGTCTTAGTT
>JASJEK010000275.1 GCA_030064915.1 Xenococcaceae cyanobacterium MO_234.B1 | reverse complement strand
GGGTCATATCTGACGGGAATATCTTGGATTTTTAACCCTAATTTGGCTGCGCCAAAGAGTAAATCAAAATCCCCAAAAGGATCGAATTCTCCAAAATAGGAACGATTAGCTGCAATCTTCAGATAATTTTCCCGTGAAATCACCTTAGTACCACACAAAGAATCTTTAATTTTAGTATTGATTAAATAGGAAAGTAACCAAGCAAAAAAGCGATTAGCCATCCGATTTAGCCAAGGCATCGCTGCTGAACTAACAGGATAAATCAGGCGACATCCATTGGCGAATTCACATTGTCCCGATGCGATCGCTTGAAAGAAATAAATTAAATCTTCGGGTCTAACGGTCAAATCTGAGTCTAAAATCATTAGGACATCCCCAGTTGCCATGGCAAATCCTTGACGCACTGCATCTCCTTTGCCTTTGCCCGTTTGCTGACCAATTTTAATGTCCCATTCTGCTCCATATTGTTGTTCAACCCGTTGAATTTCTTCCCAAGTATTATCCTTTGAATGACCTTCAATAAAAATAATTTCAGTGTGCTTTCCTAATCTGGGCATCCGGGTTACACAACTTTCAATATTACCGGCCTCATTCCGTGCTGGAATAATCACAGAACAAGTCATATTATTAGGGTTAGCGGCATTTTTAGCTCTAGGTTTAGCAACAATATACTCGGTTAAGCACAGATGATTTATGAGAGGTAGAGGAGCTAAGAATTTATTGAATATAGTAAATAAAAGAGGAAAGCGGCGAGGAAATAACATCCGCTTTTCATGATAAATGATTTCAAAATCTTCTAGGCTTAACAGATTCTTAACATCTTCATAACTCAACCAATTGAGATTCTCGATGGGCATTCTCTGCTTAAAGAAAGTTGCCAGTTTTAAGAGGGGTTCCCAAGCCGGATTATGAAAAGTTAAAATAACTTTTGTTGAAGGCTTACAAAATTTGTGAAGGTTATTAAAAGCTTTTTGGATATTTTGGAGATAACTAACGGTATGAGTTAATAGTCAAATTCAAAACTCTTGTATTAGTGGGTATCGGAATATGCTTTCGTTTCAAACAGGCAGCAACTATACCCCTATCTTCTGGTATCAATTTACTATTCACAATCATATTAACGGTTCGACCATTCTTCAAATTTATTTTTTGGAACAAAGTGGTGTTAGGACTTAACTGAGCAAGTTCTTGAGTTAATTGGGCGTATTTTGAAGGTAGCTTATATAGCCCAGCTTTAAAGTCAGAGAGACAAATATTAGGTACGTTCGTTCTCTTAATAGCACTAGCGGGGACTAAGTTAATAGAAGAGCCAGGACTATTGCGGAAATACACAGCCTCTGTTTCCACTGGACAGGATATCTCTGAAAATTGAGGAGGACGGCTTAAGATTTTAGTCGCAATAGGTCCTGCAAAAGTGAGAAGTGCTAAAGCAATGCCAAAAATCCATAAAACTGGCGGAAAACCTTTGTGAGCGGGAACTTGTAGTAGCTGCTGCCATTTATACTTTCGAGCAATAAAGATAAGAGTGTGTTCGTAAACTAATGTAAAGTCATTGATTTATATATATTTTAGATGTTTTTAGTTCATTTGAACTAAATTAATTGAAACCATCTAACAGCAAAGCTCACAGTCATCTTAACAATAGTTTACGAACAGTTTCTAATTCTGGTAAAGCATTATGAATCATTCTTAACCATTCAATTAAACTTTCTAATTTTTGTTGTACTTGTTTGTTGTACTTGTTCACGAAATAATGTTGGCTAATTATCGAAGTTGATTAAATTCTTCTTCAGTGATTCCCATTTGTTTAAGAATTTCCTGAAATAGCCAGCTACCAATTTCAGCTTTACCATGAATAGGAATAGTTGTAGCTCTGCCATCAGGATGTTTCCAACGTGCATGACTACCTTTTTGTCGGGCTTTCTTAAATCCAAGTTTTTTGGCAACTTTTTCTAGTTCCTTAGCTTTAGCTGGCATCAGCAATAACCAATTCAACATCTTCAGGAAGAGAATGTCCAATTTCTTTATATTCCTCCTGAATCATGGCAAAAACATGATTCAGTTCGGCTCTTGCTGCTTCTAAAGTTTCTCCCCAAGCATGACAGCCTTGAATTGCAGGAACATAAGCAATAAAAGTACCATTATCGTCGGGGCGAGTAACGATTGTATAATCTTGCAAAGATTTCATTAGCTATTCAACTATACTGTCTAATCTTATTTTCTTGATTATAAGAAGCATTGATTTTAAATTTAATTATTTTCAACACTATCTATGCTAAATCCTTATTTTATCAAGCCATGAGCCATACCAATTAATCCCTTTGCGCCTTTGCGTCTTTGCGTGAGATATCAAACAGATATCAAACAGACTCTAACTCTGGTAAAGCATTATGAATCATACCCAACCATTCAATTAAACTTTCTAATTGTTTTTGAGGCTTAACAATTCCTAAACCCCGAACAATAACTTTTTTGGGTGCATAAACAAAACGAGATTGAAGATGTTTAGGAAGTCTTTCTTCTAGAGTGTTCCAAGCAGGTTCAGCCATAGGAGTTTCTAAAACAATATTTTGTTGTCCTTCTGGTTTAATACGAGAAAACCCGATCGCCTTAGCAATTTGTTTGAGTTCCATTACTTGTAAAAGTTGTTCTACTGGTGCTGGCAAATTACCATAGCGATCGCACCAATCAGCAGCTATTTGAATTAGTTCAGTCTTAGAAGCTGCGGTAGCAACTGCCCGATAGGCATCCATTTTTTGCTCCATATCTGATATATAATCAGCAGGAATAAAGGCAGTAAGTTTTAAATCTACTTGGGTATCTTCTACTTGAGGAATTTCTTGTCCTTGGATTTCTTGGATGGCTTCTTGTAACATTTCCATATAAAGATCGAAACCAATAGCAGTCATTTGTCCTGATTGTTCTGCACCTAAAAGATTACCAACTCCCCGTATTTCCATATCTCTAGTTGCTAGTTGATAGCCCGATCCGAGTTGGCTAAACTCTTGTAAAGCTCGTAAGCGTTTTCTAGCAGTATCTGATAAACTCTGTTTATTAGGGTATAGTAGCCAGGCGTGTGCCTGAATTCCCGATCGCCCGACTCTGCCTCGTAATTGATACAGTTGGGACAAACCGAATTTTTGAGCATCTTCGACAATAATCGTGTTAACCCGAGGAATATCTAGCCCTGATTCGATAATCGTGGTACAAACCAAAATATCCGCTTCACCATTACTAAAAGTCAGCATTGTCGCTTCTAATTCTGATTCTGGCATTTGTCCATGAGCGATCGCAATTCTGGCACTAGGGATCATTTCTCGCAGTTGTCCCCCCAGTTCTTCGATGCCTTCCACTCTGGGTACAACGTAAAATATTTGTCCGCCTCGGTCTAATTCATTACGGATAGCATTTCTTACCACTTCAGCGTTGTAGGGGGAAAGATGGGTTTTGATGGGACGACGGGAAGGAGGAGGAGTAGTAATCAGACTCATTTCTCTAATTCCCGACAGGGACATATAGAGAGTACGGGGAATAGGAGTTGCAGAAAGAGTCAGCACATCAACTTGACTTTTAAAAGCTTTGATTTTTTCTTTTTGGTTTACCCCAAATCTTTGTTCTTCATCTATTACTAACATTCCCAAGCTTTTAAACTGCACATCTTTCCCTAATAGCTGATGTGTCCCTACTACAACATCTAATTCTCCTGTGGCTAATCGTTGCATGATTTCTTTTTTTTCGGAGTTAGTTCGGAAACGATTTAATAAGCCAACATTGATAGGATAAGGAGCAAATCTTTCTTTAATAGTGTGATAGTGTTGCTGAGTAAGAATGGTAGTAGGAGCGAGAAAAGCTACCTGTTTATTTCCGCTAGTAATTACTTTAAAGATTGCCCTAACTGCTACTTCTGTTTTACCAAATCCCACATCACCACATACTAAACGGTCCATAGGGCGATCGCTTTCTAAATCAACCTTGACATCTTGAATGGCTTTTTGTTGATCGGGAGTCGGTTGATAGGGAAAAGAATCTTCTAATTCTTTTTGCCAAGGACTATCAGTTGGATAGGCATGCCCAGATAATTTAGAGCGTTTGGCATAGAGTTTGAGCAAGTCAACAGCTAGCTTTTTAATAGCTTTACGGACTCTAGTCTTAGTTTTTGACCAAGACTTATCAGACATTTTATTAAGTACAGGTCGAGTTTTTCCTGTGCGACGATAACGAGAAACAGTATCTAAAGCATCCACAGGAATTCGTAATGTTCCATCTGCATACTTGATTACTAAATATTCTCTTGAGCCGAGGGATTCTAATTGAATAAATTTACCTAAGCCGTGACTTTTGTGAACTACATAGTCTCCTGGGCGAAGTTTGTCTAAATCTACTTTCTTAGAAGTGGCTCTTCTGCGCTTGCGGATGTAACCAGCACTAGCTAAAGTGTGCTGTCCAAAAAATTCTTTATCTGTAACGATAACAAAGCGATAAGTAGGTAAAATAAACCCTTCTAATTCTGCTAATCCTGAATATTTAACTGCAACAACAGTATCTTGGATATGGTTTTTTTCAATGGCATTAAAGTCTCTAGGATTGGGGATAAATTGGATCGGACAATCATGTTCTTGTAATAAAGATGCAGAGCGAGTTGGTTGAGCAGAAACTACCCAAGCTTTATACTTCTCTAAAGTAAGACCACCGTAAATGTCTTTTTTTCCTCTTAAGATAGCTGCCAGTTTCCCAAACTGATGAGGAGTAGTAGGAATAGGGCGACTGTAAAGATTCATAATTGGGATATCTTGACCTTGAGGAATCGGTAAATGGGGTCTTTCTTCCGCTATTTCTGATAAATAAATAGTCTGAAACTTGTCACTATCAAATAAGGAGTCTTCAAAAATGCCATGAATCTTAGGTAGCTTGGGTTTAATGTTTTTCCACTGTTCTTCCGCACTAGCAGCCCAGCGATCGCCGTGTACCTGACACTGTTCAACTTCATCAATTGCGATTAAGGTATTTTCTGGTAAATAGTTTAGTAAAGAAGCTGGATTGTCGAAGGCTAAACCCAAAAAGCGACGCATTCCTTCTGGCATATTCCCCTCTAGTAATCCCTCTAATTCTTCATCAGACAAATAGCTATCTAAACTCCGATCTGCCTCTAAAATAGTATTAGCAATAATCGTCGAAAAAGAAGTAGGTGTTAATAATAATTTCTTAATCTGATCTAAAGAACGTTGGGTAGCAGTATCAAACTCTCTAAGCTGTTCCAACTCATCCCCAAACCACTCTAACCTTACAGGTAATTCTGCTGAAACAGGAAAAATATCAACAATATCCCCTCTTCTACTCCACTGTCCCTCCATTTCTACCAGGTTTACCCGTTCATAACCCAACTTAGCTAGAGATAAATCTAATTCCTTAGAATCTAAACTCATTCCCTGTTGCAAAGACAAACAGTAAGAATTGAATACATCTGGGGGTGGTAAATGGGGTTGCAGCGATCGCTCTGTTGTTACAATCGCTGTAGGGGCTGTTCGCGAACAGCCCCTACTAATCACAGAAAGAACTTGCATCTGTCCCCAAATTGTCTCTGATTCAGGGTCAAAAGGGTCATAGGGCGAAGCTTCCGAGGTAGGATAAAAATTTACAGTCTGCCATCCCATCGCCTCTAATTGGGCAGCCCAACGTCCAGCTTCTTCTAAGTTCGGACATACTACCAAGAGGTTTTTCTTGCTTGCTTTAGCTAACCCTGACGCAACTATCCCCTTGGGTAAGCGAGCAATACCATTAAGGAGAAGGGAACCATTTTTATCTAGCTTTGTTACTAATTCTCTGGTGAGGGAAGATTTTTCGACAGCACGAACTACAGATGCAAAGGCTTTGCTACTTTCTATAAAATCATTCATATCAATACTTTTAGCTTACCTACTATATTTATAATCCTTATTTTCCTTAACCGTAATGATGGGGATATTTTCAAAGTTATGTAATGTCAGTAAGTCTAAATCTCCTGTAACAATAACTTCTGCCTTGGCAACTAAAGCCGTTGCTAAGATGACAGCATCATCTGGATCTCGAAGTTGAGGAACTTGTAGCGGTCTATCGGCAAATGGTTGTATGATTTGTTGAACAACAGCCATTAGGTATTGTGTCGTATATCCCCAATTCTGTAAGTTTCCTCTCCTCAAACTTGTCAGGAGGTAATTTGTTCAAAGTCCAAAACGGCAGCAACACATCCAATTTTTTTCCCTACTTCTTCCCGATTCTCTCTTTTAATACGGATAATATGAATTTTGGGAACCGAAAAAAAAAAAATGAGCGAACCGTAAGTTATGAGATTAAGAAACTGAGAGAAAAAATAATATCAAACGGAAGACACAAAATCAAATTTTGTCCAAAGTCCAACTATGAGTTTTATGAGATTTTTTGACTATTTTTTATAAACTGTTTTTATAAACTATTTAGAGAACCATAATTCCTTTTTCTTTCTTCTATAGGAAAGCCAAAGCTATGAACTTGAGAAATCGTCTAAGTTTGGCATTAAGTGTTATTCTGTCTAGTTTTGTCGGACTCTCGGCGGTTAGTCGGGCTGAAAATCGGATTATCGAAGCTAGCGGACAAGTAATGCTGCAACGAGAAGGATGGTCTAACTTCCGTCCGGTACAAGTAGGAACAAAGGTTAATGTGGGCGATCGCCTACAAGTGGCAACGGGGGTTGAGGCGATTGTTCGCTGTGGAGATAATACCCTCTGGCGGCTACTGACAGGAAATCCTTATCCAGTGACCTATGGTTGTTCCAATAACCCCCTACTGCTTCGTATCGGTAAACAGTCAGATAATGCGCCAGGAGGGCATAATTCCGCCATCCCTTACGTTATTAGTCCTCGTCGAACTTTTGTGCGGTCAGATCGAGTCAAACTGCGTTGGAACCCAGTGGCAGAAGCCAGCAGCTATAGCGTGCGGTTAGTACGGCAACGAGATCGGGCAGTCCTCTGGGAACAAGAAGTCAAAGGGACAGAGATTGACTATCCTGGAAAACCTTCTTTGGAGCCAGGAGAAGAATATTTACTGGTGATTGAGTCCAATAACGGCAAGTCATCCCAGTTGGATGAAGGGGCAAATCTATCTGGTTTTAAGCGACTTTCTCCTGACGAGGTGCAGCAAGTTGAGGCAGAACGTAAAACCTTAGCCCAACAGGAGTTATCCCAGGAAGCCAAAGCCTTAGCTTTGGCTGATATTTATATCCGAGAAGAACTACTGTATGAGGCGATCGCTACCCTCGAATCTCTGGCGAAAACAAAGAGTAAGATGATCGCGGTTTATCAAAATCTTGGGGATCTCTATCGCTATGTGGGGCTGAATTCATTGGCAGAGAGTCGATATCAACAGGCGATCGCCCTAGCTACTTCTAGTTGAGGTCAATCCTGAAACCCCCCAAAGTACCTATTTCGCTTGGCGGGGACAAGCTCAATGGTTGCGGATTCTCGCCCCTGATACCTTATTCATCGCCCGTACCGATCTCCAAGTGGCAGATAGCCCCCTTGTCTCTGTTGAACAATTTGCCTTGGGAGGGTTGGGGAGTGTCAAAGGATATCGACAAAATACCCTATTAACTGATAATGGGGTGTTTGCTTCGATGGAAGTGCTTTGGCCCGTTTTACGCATTCCTGAAAACAAAATTGTGGTTCAACTTGTCCCCTTTGCGAATTTGGGGTACGGATGGAATACGGGAGAACTCCCGCAGTTGACCGTGGCCACTTTAGCTTCTGTGGGAATTGGGTTCCAGTTCCAGTATGGCAATAGGGTGAGGGCGCGATTGGACTATGCACAACGCTTGGGTAGGGTTCCCTATGTGGAAGGGAATACTTGGCAAGACAAGGGGGTGGTTTTTACTCTTACTATCAGTCCTTAGAGGGGAGGGAAATTATGAATTATGAATTCGATCCCCCCTAGCCCCCCTTCAAAAGGCTACCGTGTATACACAAGTTGAAACCCCTATAGCTTAGTCGATCTCAGCCCCCCTAGCCCCCCAAGTTTGGGGGGAACAAGAGTTCAAAGTCCCCCAGAATTGGGGGATTTAGGGGGCTAGATCCATTGTCAAATCAAACAAATAACTTCAGACATGACTTGTGTGTACACCGTAGCTCCCCCTCTCCCTCTCGTAATTCTTGCCTTGCTTGTTTAATTAGATGATTTAGCTTGCCAGATTCAAAGTCTTCCTCAATTTGCTTATCCCATAGAGACTCAGAGAATTCATCAAGCCAGTCAACCAACTCTATTAGCTCTCCTGTGGAGAGTTTCATCACTGCTTCTTTGATTTCTGCAACGCTCATAAAATACCCTCACCTTTATCTGATGCAAAATTTATGGCTATTTTTTTGTTTTAAGCCTAGCTATTAACTATTAAATCCCAATTCCGCTCTGCGAGAGGGATTGGGATTTAAGATGTCTGCCACGACTAAAGAAAAATGGTATGAAAAAACTGCCAAAGCCTACCGACAAGCTACCATCTCGCCTTGGACTCAAGTCCAAGTCTAACAGCGGAAGTCCACTAAAGTGGACTAAAGAC
>JASJEK010000050.1 GCA_030064915.1 Xenococcaceae cyanobacterium MO_234.B1 | reverse complement strand
GCGATCGCTGCCAGCAACCAAAATTCTTTTCATTTCATTTTCCAAAAAGCCAGTCGCCACTAAAAGCGACCAGCCATGCAATCTTCACCAGCCACAATCTTACCCCCACGGGTGTAAAGTGGCTTTACCTTTTAAATTATACTTTTAGAAAAAAGCTTTGCTGACTCGGTGGGCTAAAACCAAAATATTCGACATAGCAAAACCCTTGTCCTGTAAGGAGTTTGCCAAAGGGTCAATGTGACCCTTTGGCAAAAAATAATAAAAATGTACTGCAAATTATCGCTACAAGATAAATTTGTTTTAATTTTTTCCGAAGATATCCCTTTAACTAAGCACCGAAAGGTATTGGGATACTACACGGAATTCAAGAATGCGATCGCATCTGAGCAATTCTATCCGATTGAACCTTATGGAATACAAATCCTCAAAGATTGGTTTTGGATTATCAACTTAATTGGAAAAGAAATTGCTCCAGATATCCAATGGCAAAATATTCTTCCCACAGAGCTATATCGGTTTTTTATCGCTAAGGTTGAAAAAGTCGATGGGAACAAGATAATAGTAGGTCGCAGCGAATTAGAAATATTATTGGGCTTTACAGATAAGGACACGTCCGTTGAGGAGATACCAGAAGCACCATTAGAATTAGAAGTTGAACCTCTCTCAACTGATGATGTGTTGCTCGATATTACAACAATCACGTTGCTTAATTTTAAGCACGGTTATCAATTGCTGCAAACTCATTCTTTGTCCCAGTTAATTAAGATAAATGAGTACGCTAATGCTCTGCAAGAAAAAGCCCAAAAAGAGGCAGAAGCTAAACACAGCACCGAACAACACCAAAAAGGCAAAATTGGACGACCTTCAAGTTCATCGGAATTGCCAGAAAAAGTGAAAATGACCGTGGGGGATGCTCGCGGTCAGCGAGCATATCCAACCACCGTGTTGACTAACTCCTGGTTGGCTTCAATTGTCAATGCAGTAGTAGGAATTAAGAAATTAAACCTCAGAGATAAAAACTCTTACTATCTTAAAGAAAGTGACTGGAATGATTATTTAGAAGAAGCGATAGAATTAGCCAGCTTAGAAGCAGCAAAAGAAGCCTTTGGTGGTATTTATTCTGTTGAACAATTATCAGCTAGATTCGACCGTGATAAGGTGATGCAAATGGGATTTCAATTATTACAATTAACCTATCAAGAAGAAACTAAAAAATTGCCACAAACAATACGAGGATTCTTAAGGGAGCATGAGAATATTTAATTAGGGCTTGCTGAATAAATCTTGAACCTTTTAGTCTTAACTCCAATCATTCAGCAAAGCCTTCTTAACAGGCTAAATTCCTAAGATGAAACGGGCAATATTAAAGTAAATTAACACTCCTAAAACATCCACCGCAGTAGTAATAAAAGGAGCAGACATCAAAGCAGGATCGAGTCCGAAAGAGCGAAATAGAAAAGGTAAAGCCGAACCCGCAACAGAAGCTAAAAGGGCGATCGCAACTAAACTAATTCCTACTGACAATGCGACGTAAATATTACCTTGTAGCCAGAAAGCCCAGACAGTAGCCATAATTCCTAAGATACTACCCAGAAGTATTCCTGCTAAAGCCTCTCGAAACACCACTTTCCCAGTGCCTAGATCATTAATTTCTTCTGTATTTAAACCCCGAATTACTACAGTAGAAGACTGCGCCCCCACATTACCCCCTGTACCTGTTAACAAGGGAATAAAAGCAGTAAGAATAACGACTTCTTGTAACAGATTTTTCTGAGAACTAATAATTGTACCTGTAACAGTATTAGTCAATAACAAAACAAAAAGCCAGACTACCCTTCTACGGGCTACTGTCACTAAACTGGTTTGAAAGTAGTTATCTTTATCAGACTGCAAACCTCCCAAGGCGTAAATATCTTCTGTGGCTTCTTGTTCGATAATATCAATCACATCATCAACCGTAACTACTCCCACTAAGCGATCCTCCCGATCTACCACAGGTATGGCTAAAAGATCGTAGCGTTGAATTGTTTTAGCTACTTCTTCTTGATCCGTATTGGTATGCACAAAAACTACATCACGGGTCATAATCTCCCCCAAAGTAGTTTGGGAAGGAGAGACTACCAAATCCCTCAAAGAGACAATCCCTGTTAAATGACGAGAAGCATCAGTAACATACAAGTAATAGATAATCTCCGAAGCATTAGCCAAACTACGGATTCTCTCTAACGTCTCATCCACCGTTAAACTTTCCTTGAGAGAGATATATTCAGGGGTCATGATCCGCCCTGCGGTATCCTCTTCATAGCCCAATAACTGGGCTGTAGCTTGACGCTCTTTCGGGCTAAGTTGGGACAGGAGACGACGAACTATTTTAGCTGGTAACTCATCAAACAATTTAGCACGATCATCAGGAGACATCTTATCCACAATATCAATCACCTCCTGACGTTTAAATTCTTCAATTAGAGCTTCTTGTACCGAATAATCTAAATACTCATAAACTTCGATCGCTTCAGCTTTAGATAGTAAGCGGAAGGCAATGACTTGCATAGATTCTGGCAGTCCTTCAATCGCTTCAGCAATATCAACTGGTTGCACTGGGACAAGAAGGGCTTTGGCTCCCTCTAGGTTACTACTTTCAAGTAATAACTCTAGTTGGGAACGAACTAATTGTCGCAGTTCGTTGTGTTTAGTGCCATTTACTGTCATAAACCTCCCCTTATTCAGTTATCAGTAATCAATTATCAGTAATCAATTATCATTTATCAGTGTGATTGGCAGTAGGTTTTACCATTACAAATTGAATATTCTTCGTTTTTTAAATGAAGAGTCCGCTTCAACCCCAAAAGGGTGATTATTGGTTGCTGGTTATTGTTGATAACCCTAGATGCGGATATTAATCTGTATTAGCATTTTTTTACATTGTCCTCTATCTTCCCATTCTTTGGTTCAAATAAACTTCTTGCATAAGTCACAATTTGTCAATTACAGGAAGATATACGAGAGCATCGCTATAACCTTCCAAGCCGTGTTAATCAATACAATATAAAGAAAAACAATCTTAAGACGATAAAAGGATTATGCAGTATCGGCGGTTTGGTCGCACAGAGTTACAAATGCCTATTTTTTCCTGTGGGGGAATGAGATATCAGTATAAATGGCAAGATGTTCCTCCATCAGAAATCCCAGAAGCTAATCAACGTAATCTGGAAGCGACAATTATGCGATCGCTGGAAGTGGGAATTAATCACATCGAAACTGCCAGGGGCTATGGTAGTTCGGAAATGCAGCTAGGAAGGATATTACCGAAGCTACCGCGAGAAAAATTGATTTTTCAGACTAAAGTCGCTCCCAAACCCGACCCGAAAGAGTTTCGTCGTCAATTTCATCAGTCTTTAAAGTTTGTGGGTTTAGAGTATGTAGATTTATTAGGGCTACATGGCATTAATAACGAAGAGATTTTTTATAATAGTACGCGCCCTGGAGGTTGTTTAGAAGAAGCAAAAAAACTACAACAACAAGGGAAAGTTCGCTTTATTGGTTTTTCCACTCATGGCTCAACGGAAATTATTACCAAAGCTATTAATACAGGAGAATTTGACTATGTAAATCTCCATTGGTATTACATCAATCAAAATAACTGGTCGGCAATAGAAGCAGCCCAAAAACAGGATATGGGAGTGTTTATTATTAGTCCTTCTGATAAAGGGGGAAAACTCTACAACCCACCAGCTAAATTAGTAAAATTGTGTAAACCTCTCAGTCCAATGGTTTTTAATGACTTATTCTGTCTGTCCCATCCCCAAGTTCATACTCTCAGCTTAGGGGCTGCTAAACCTACTGATTTTGAAGAACATCTCAAGGTTTTATCTCTACTCGACCAAGCAGATACTATCTTACCTCCGATTATTAAGGGACTAGAAGAACAAGCGATCGCAGTTTTAGGAGCAGATTGGATGCAAACATGGGATAAAGGCTTACCCAGTTACCAAGCAACTCCTGGTAACATTAACATTCCTATAATTCTCTGGTTGCGGAATCTAGCTCTAGCTTATGACATGATGGAATACGGCAAAGCCAGATATAACTTACTGGAAAATGGTGGTCATTGGTTTCCAGGGGCGACAGCAAAACAAGTATCTCAGTTTGACTTTTCTGCTTGTTTGAAAGATAGTCCTAATAAAGATATCATTCCCGATCTTTTAGCCCAAACTCATAAATTGTTGGGAGACACCGCAGTTAAGCGACTTTCCCAAAGTTAAATAAGGGATAAATGATAACTGATTACTGAATATAGGAGAACAAGAAAACTAGTGGCAGGTCATAGTAAGTGGGCAAATATAAAAAGACAAAAAGCCAGAGTAGATGCCAAAAAAGGCAAAACCTTTACTCAGTTATCCCGTGCTATTATCGTTGCTGCACGGAATGGAATACCTGATCCTGCTGGAAATTTTCAACTACGCACTGCCATAGATAAAGCCAAAGCAGCAGGAATTCCCAATGAGAATATTGAACGGGCGATCGCCAAAGGAGCAGGGACTTATCAAGAAGATGGCGCAATTTTAGAAGAAATCCGTTACGAGGGTTATGGTGTAGCAGGAGTTGCCATCCTGATTGAAGCTTTAACTGATAATCGTAATCGTACTGCTGCGGATATTCGGTCAGCTTTTACCAAAAATGGCGGAAATTTGGGAGAAACAGGCTGTGTAAGTTGGATGTTTGAGCAGAAAGGTGTAGTCTTACTAGAGGGAGAAATTGAAGAAGAAACCCTCCTCGAAGCATCAATGGAAGGGGGTGCAGATAACTACGAAATGTTTGAAGACAATCAAGGTGCAGAAGTTTATACAGAAGTCTCTAACTTAGAAAACTTAAATCAAATTCTCCAAAGTCAAGACTTACCAGTCAAAGAAGTCGAGTTACGCTGGATACCTAATAATACTATTGAAGTTACCGATCCAGAACAAGCGCGATCGCTTTTGAAACTTATTGATACTCTCGAATCTTTAGATGATGTCCAAAATGTAACAGCTAATTTTGAAATGGCTGATGAGTTGATGAGAGTTAGTATTTAGATGGTCAGCGTTACACCGCCGTACAACGACGGTGTAACGCTGACCGCATTCCGCGGTAATAATCTGTAGATGGTAATGATCTGATTGTTTTATGGTCTATTGCGCTGCAATTTACTCTAAGTCAAACCGCAAGGCTCGTTTCTCTACCTGAAGGGCTTGATCAGGGTGCGGTGGAAATCGTTGAGATTCGATAATATATAAGTATGGTGTTCTCATAGAAGACCTAAAGCTTTAGCCGTTTCTCCAGTGCTAAGCCGACTCAGCTGAACAGGAACTCTTGTGGAACAAACTTCTTAATACTGATAATTGAACTGGAGAAGCAACTCACAAGACTCTTGTCTGCTACTCATAACCAGCTTGACCGTTGCCAGACACTCAAGGCTGTTTGCCTACAAGAGTCTGCCTTGTGGTCAGGTTTATCCAAGCAACCCCTATGGTTTATTCCAAGCTAAAAGCCTTAGTAGAGACTTTGGGCAAGTTAAGTCGATTTTAGGCAATACCCTTTTTATTCTCTCATAATATCAAATCTGACTGATAAGGAGCAACAGATGAGTAAGCATAACTTTCACGATGGACTTACCCTAGCAGAAGAAGCAGAAAAACTGGGAAAAAGAGCGCTTGATTTAGGACTTATCTCCAGTTTTAGCTTACATCTATTTCCCGACTGCTGGCAATTTTCTCTTCCTAACGGGCAAGGAGCAGAACTCCTGACTCCAGAAGAAGCGTACCTTCGCTTCAAAAAACTGGTGGAACAATTTGAGCAATCAGCGAAGGACTTACCTAAAACCTAGTCAAAGTTATCCATTTTGACTGGTAAGTCAAGTTCTAGTCCTATTGGACTACGTTATTGGCAAGTGTTTACGTCCGTCATAAAAGCCTAGAGAAACCCCAGGCGACGCGGACTCAAGTTCCTACCTTTGTGTACGTGGCAAGCTCAAAGCTCTAGAAGTAGATGATTAAACAGGTTCAAGGTTTTTAAAATACCAGTGTCATTTACAAAGTACCGACCAATAACATGAACGATGCCAACTTTACTCAAAATGAATTGAAGACAGACTGAAATATGTCAAATTTTGTATTTGTAATTGATAGGGACAAAACACCATTAAAACCAACTCATCCTGCTAAGGCTCGAAAACTGCTTGATGCAGGGTTAGCTGCGGTTTATCGTCCTTATCCGTTCACAATCATTCTTAAAAGGAAAGTAAACAATGTTAATCCCAGCAAACTCCAGCTAAAAATCGATCCAGGGGCTAGAACTACAGGAATAAGCTTGCTTTACCACAATCTTGTTATTTGGGCAGCAGAACTAGCTTATCGAGGAGAACAGATTAAACTCCGGCTTCTTGAGAGAAGGGCGATTCGTCGTTCTCGTCGCAATCGCAAAACTAGATATAGAAAACCCAGATTTTTGAATCGCTTGCGTCCAGATGGTTGGCTACCTCCGAGTTTAGAACATCGGGTTTTAACTATGATGACCTGGGTGAAACGATTAATCAAATTGTGTCCTATTGGGTCTATAGCAACTGAGTTAGTCAAGTTTGACCTTCAAAAAATGCAGAATCCAGCAATCTCTGGCACTGAATATCAACAAGGAACTTTATATCAGTACGAAGTGAGAGAATATTTACTAGAGAAATTTAATCGTACTTGTGCTTACTGTGGTGCTGAGAAGGTGCCATTAGAAGTAGAACATATTGTGCCCAAATCTAAAGGTGGCTCAAACCGAGTCTCAAATTTGTGTATTGCTTGTGTAACTTGTAATCTAGCTAAATCCAACCAAGATATTAAAGACTTTCTAGCTGACAGACTTAGTAGACTCAAGGGGATTTTAGCTCAAGCCAAAGCACCCCTATTAGATGCAGCAGCAGTTAATTCTACTCGCTGGAAGTTGTTTAACAAACTCAAAGAAACTGGATTACCTGTAACTACTGGTACAGGAGGACAAACTAAATTCAATCGAACCCAACAGGGTTTAGCTAAAACTCATTGGCTAGATGCTGCTTGTGTGGGAAAAACACCACAATTAAAGGTTTTAACCAGTCAGCCTTTGCTAATCACTTGTAAAGGTCACTGCAACCGTCAAGTTATCCAAATGGATAAGTATGGTTTTCCCCGAAAAGGATATAAACCAAAGCAAAAAGTTCCCAATTGGAATACTGGCGATATTGTCAGCGTGATAGCTGGTTTGAATGCAGGACTAAGAAATGTAAGGATTAAGACCGTCAGGGCTAAAGGGAACTTTGACGTTAGAAGACCAGATAAAACCGTAGTTTCTGTGTCAAGGAATCATATTATTCCTATTCATCGCAAGGATGGATATAGTTATTCATTTGCTTAATTATGAGCAACTTTGAATAAGAAAAATAAAGGAGTACCAAAAATGAATGCTTCAAATTCCGAGCATCGCTCAACTATTATTATTGGAGCGGGGGCAGCGGGGCTAACTGCTGCTATTTACGCAGCACGGGCTAACCTTAAGCCTCTGGTTATTCGAGGACCCAAACCAGGAGGTCAGTTGGTCACCACGAGTAATGTTGAGAACTATCCAGGCTTTATCAATGGAATTCTCGGACCAGAACTGATGCGATGTTTTGAGGGTCAAGCAGCTCGATTTGAAACAGAATTGAGGCAGGGTACGATTACCGCAGTAGACTTTTCACAACGACCATTTCATCTAATATTAGATAGGGAAAAGTCTTTGTTAGCTGATACAGTTATTATTGCCACCGGGGCTACACCAAGATACCTGGGATTAGAAAATGAGCGGCGGCTATTGGGGCGGGGCGTATCTTCCTGTGCTACCTGTGACGGCTTTTTCTTCCAGGAGGAGGAAGTAGCTGTTGTTGGTGGTGGAGATGCTGCCCTAGAAAATGCCCTGTTCCTGACACGTTTTGCCAACCATGTTTACGTGATCCATCGTCGCGCTCGGTTACGTGCCTCGAAAATTATGCAGCAACTTGCCTTTAACCAGTCAAAGCTCTCCTTTATTTGGAATACCAGAGTAAAAGACATTTTGGGAGACGACGAATTAGAAGGTTTACTTTTGGAAGAAGTTAAGACAAGCAAGACTTCCATTTTGCCAGTCAAGGGTTTGTTTGTTGCTATTGGACATCAACCAAACACAGAGATATTTAAAGAATGGCTGGAAATGGACGAGGAAGGGTATATCTTTACCCAACCCGATTCCACCTATACGAGTGTAGCTGGTGTTTTTGCCTGTGGCGATGCCCAAGACAGAGTGTATCGACAAGCAGTGACGGCTGCCGGCAGTGGTTGTATGGCAGCGATAGACGCTGAACGTTGGCTACAGAGTCACCATCGTACCGCAGTCTCCTTAGTTCAAGAAATCACAGTCAGGTTTTCCTACTAGTAGACGTGGGCGTAAATAAAACCACATCTACCTTCTACTTTTATTCAGGAAGCACTATTAAAAGTGTTATCTTGTTTTCAAATATACTAAAGAAGGGAAGAAAAGTCCCAAGGCAACCCCATCTAAATTTTGTTTAGTTTCTATTAACAAATCCTCCTCTCTATTCCCTATTCCCGACCAGAAAGACCACTAATTTTACATTGCAAGTTCGGTAGAGCCGTATTTCATAAAAGTTTTTTAACTTTGTGAGCAGACAGGGTAAGAGTTAGGGTGTTGATATGACTTAGAAAGTCAATAATGAAAAGATTGTTGTACATAGCCTGACTGCCTGATACAAGTACTTCGAAGCCCTGATATGTAAGGTTCTGCGATTTCTTACTAAACACAACTTGGAAGGTTTCTCTAAAATCCTTGCACAGCAAGGATTTTAGAGAAACTAACAAAAGTACTGCTTTCAAGAAACTGCGTTGTTTCAGCCATGGGAGTGGGTCAAGTGAGATAATTACCGCTTCGCTAGCTTTTTAGTTTTAACTTTGCGTAGGCGAATGGACTCAGGGGTAATTTCTACCAACTCATCTGGTCCAATATATTCTAAAGCTCTTTCTAAACTCATTTCTACAGGTGTTTGTAACTGAACTAGTTCATCTCCTGTTGCGGAACGATGGTTAGTTAATTGTTTAGCCTTACATACATTGAGTTCTAGGTCTTGAGGACGGTTGTGTTCTCCCACAATCATTCCTTTGTAGACTTTTGTACCTGGAGTGATGAAAAATACACCACGGTCTTCAGCATTTTTCAAAGCGTAGAAAGTTGCCACACCTTCTTCAAAAGCAGTAATTACGCCGTTGTAACGGGTTTCTAGTTCACCACAGAGAGGACGATATTCGAGAAAACTGTGGTTCATAATTCCTTCTCCGCGAGAGATACGGATAAATTCACCACGAAAACCGATTAAACCCCTTGCAGGTACGACAAATTCTAATTGAGTACGCCCATTAACCCCAGTTTGCATATCCTGCATTTCCCCTTTTCTTTGTCCGAGGCGTTCGATACAGCTACCTACAGCATCTTCAGGAACATCTAAAACTAAGTATTCATAAGGTTCACAAGGCTGACCATTAATTTCCCGATAGATTACTTGGGGTTGAGAGACTTGAAACTCATAGCCTTCTCTCCGCATAGTTTCAATCAGAATACCTAAATGCAGTTCTCCTCTTCCAGATACGAGGAATTGTTCTGCTGATTCTCCATCTTCTATTCTCAGAGCCACATTTGTTTCTAACTCTCGATTTAAGCGATCGCGTATTTGTCGCGATGTTACATAAGTACCTTCTAATCCGGCAAAGGGAGAGTTGTTTACAGAAAAAGTCATCTGTAATGTAGGTTCATCCACTTTAATTAAAGGTAGGGCTTGAGGTTCATTAGGACAAGTAATAGTTTCTCCAATATTGGCATCACCAAATCCTGCAACAGCAACAATGTTCCCTGCACTAGCTTCAGGAATTTCAATACGGGCTAATCCTTCAAAACCCATGAGTTTTGAGATTTTAGCTTTCACCATGCTGCCATCTTCTTTAATCAAAGCTGCTTGTTGTCCTGCTTTGATTGTTCCATTATGAATTTTACCAATAACAATTCGTCCTAGATAATCAGAATAGTCGAGGGTTGTTACCTGAAGTTGCAGGGGTTTTTCGGGGTCTCCTGCTGGTGGTGGAACATGGTGTAAGATGGCTTCAAAGAGGGGTTGCATATCTACTCCTTCCGCTTCTAGGTCTTCTTTGGCGAATCCTTGTAAACCTGAAGCATAAAGGGTTGTGAAATCACACTGGTCATCATCTGCACCCAATTCCACAAACAGATCGAATACCTTATCTACTGCGGTATCGGGGTTAGCGTTGGGGCGGTCAATTTTATTAACCACTACAATAGGACGTAAGCCTTTTTCCAGAGCTTTTTTGAGAACAAATCGGGTTTGAGGCATTGGTCCTTCGTTAGCATCTACAATCAGGATGCAACCATCAACCATCCCCAAAACTCGTTCTACTTCACCCCCAAAATCTGCGTGTCCAGGGGTATCAACAATGTTAATTAAAGTATCTTTGTAGCGAACAGCAGTATTTTTGGAGAGAATGGTAATACCTCGTTCTCTTTCTAAATCATTAGAGTCCATGACACAATCTGGGATGTCCTCTCCTTCGCGGAAAATGCCGGATTGTTTCAGAAGTGCATCAACAAGAGTAGTTTTACCGTGATCGACGTGGGCAATAATAGCCAGGTTACGAATGGGAAGGGACATAAGATTGGTCTTAATACTTAATAGTTTTGTATCGTTAACTCAAAGTTTCTTAATAATTATAACCCAGGTCGTATTCTGTTTTAAACAAAAGCGCGACTAGGTAGTGCCAGCACCTGGCTTGTGTAGCGAGACTGCAATGACTACTGATTACTGTTAAAAGAGATTACATTTTAATTAGTTTGAGGCTGGTAGCTTCGCGCACCATAGCGTGATGTTAGACCAATGTCTGGTAAAATAAAGACATACTAAACCCTACATCAAGACCAAGGCTTCGGTGGAATCGATCCCAGAGGCACAGGTTTAGTCTTTCCTGGCAATAATGTAGATACATACAGAATGACCCTGAGCCTACTAGACCAAGACACAATTGCAGCCAGCACGTTCTTCTTGAATAGTGGGTCTTGGCAGGAAATGAGTGTATTTGCTCTTAATCCAGATCAAAAATATTCATTAAGAGTAGCACAAACCAGTAGTACTGTACCCTTGCCCATGGCTTATAGAAATGAATTGGCGACCATTGAAGGGATTGACATCCAATTTCGTAGTCCTGGCACTAGTATCAAGGAACTGTTAGTAACCCAAGCAACAGCTAAATCTGTACCAGAAGGCTCAAACTTATTCTCTCTGCTTAATGTCGGTTTCCTAGGTTTAGGTCTAGCAATCAAGTCAATAAATAAACAAATTTAGAAAATCTAAACGTAAAGATTGGGCAAATATTTTTTTCTTAAGAAGATGTAAGTCTATGTCATCATCTAGTTCTGGTGTTTTGGATTCAACTATTTCACCGGCTATATTAACTACTCTAGTATCATGATATTATGTTTAGCTATTAGACATCTCCATAATTTAATAAAGTAAGAAAAGTAGGGGATAATAAAGTCAATACTAATCGAAAGAAAGAGAGAATGAAAAGTTACACTTGGAACTATATTCAAAAATATCCTAAACAAACAAAAAGATTATTAGGAATTGATTATCAGCAATTAGAGCAATTAATTGAGGCTAAATTTTGACTTCGGTTTTGAATCGCCTGTTTTCATTGCTGTGACTTGGTTCTAGATTTTTGGAGATGTCTATTTCTTCTTTCAATGTTTGGTCATGAATATGGGATACTTTTTCTTCCAAGATGTTGGGAGAGCCTACGTACAAGGCAATATCGCAAATACCTCGGTTATCGTCGGTGGTTAAATAATGTAATTGTTGAGCTAGTCGGCTTGTTTCATGGTTAACAGTATAGCTGACAGGAGGTTTATTATCAAAGAAATTGCAGCACAAATTGAATAAATAGTGGAAAAATTTTAAATATTTATTCATGGGAAATGTTTCCTATATTTATTCTGTTAATAAAATAATAGGATTATTTCTAGAAAATACCAAGCTTTACAAAAAATATTTATATTGCTTAATTTATTGATAATAATCTTAGGTAAAGATACTGCCAGGAATTAATAAAAAACATAAAATATCATAAAATAACTTCTTTTATAAAGTTAAGATAAAGTTCAAGTGCTAAATGTAAAGAAAGCATTTCTTAGTAGAAAATTGTTGGTATTGATGAGGAGACAACGCGCCCCGCAGAATTGCTGGAGTTAGGTTTCACGAATTCGCCAACAGTGTCAGGCACGAAACCCAACTTACAGAAAGCGTGATCGGCTACGTGCTGCACAATAAATAATTGGGTAAACTTAGGCATAGTTGTTTAAATTTAGAAAATTCCCAAGT
>JASJEK010000274.1 GCA_030064915.1 Xenococcaceae cyanobacterium MO_234.B1 | reverse complement strand
GCTTCTAGGGAAGTAAACATTAATTGATAATCGATAATTAATTATTAATTATTAATTATTGCCTCTGCATGAATTAATTCTCTCTCAAATTTAGTGATCTCAATGTTAAGGCTGGCGAATAGAATTTCCGCCTAAATGAGCCAGGTCTGCCTACACAGACTTGATATATCAAGGGATTGAGCCATCTACGTAGGCGAATTTCCCTTGTTAATTTTTGAGAAACAGCATCAAAAGATTTTTCAGTACATGAGTTTGGAGTTCAGACACCAAAAGTAGGGTGGGCATTGCCCACCCTACACAATTAACCTTGTGAGCAAGCTCTAAGATTTAACAGATTTTTGGCGACGACCAATTACAGCTAAAGCTGCACCAACTACACCTAAACCCATAAAAGCAGCAGGTTCGGGAACTGATGTTGTGAGGGTTGCACCGATATTAGTATTAGAATTAGCTGCTTGGTCAATTTCCATCACAAGAGTGACAGAAAAATCAGTACCATCCAACAAAGCACTGTCAAAAGTGCCATATAATTCATCTGAATAGTTAGTTTTGTAAGCCGATGTCGGATCTAAAAGTGTAGTAGCAGTCCCAAAAGCTGTATTTGAGCTATCGGCATATAATGAATACTTAACATCTGCCGAACCTTGAGCCGCATCTCCAGAAAGAGCAAGAACCCAATCTAAAGCATCTGCTGTAGAAGAAAAGCCTGTCTCAGTAAGCTCAACTTTTAAGGTGGCAGCAGGAGCATTGATATTAACGTTTTGGCTATTCAGGTTAAATCCAGGGAGTGATACACTACCAACACTGGGCTTTGAAATTCCAGTGGTAATATCAAGCAAAATATTTCCTACTGAACCAATATAACCAGTAGAACCAGCTATACCAGTAACGTCGCCGTCATTAGTTGTTACCGTTGTACCATCAGAAGTAAGTCGGAGTGATGCAGCTTCAGCAGAACCAGCAAAGCTGAAACCACCAGCAATAGCAAAAGGAATTGCAGCAAGAGAACCAATAAGTGTTTTATTCATATAAGATTATTTCTGTATTTGAAAAAATAATTGTGAGTATTTGTTTATGGGTTAATACGTAACGGGAATTACGTAACTTATTTTAAGATATTCAATTTAATAAACAATGAAAAGAGGTAACACTATCTTTTAATAAAAGCTTTAAATTAAATTGCTTTTATTTGTCATTTCTATGAACTAATAGCCATTAATTTGGAGAGATGCTATTATTGCTAAATCGCGTCTAGTTTGAAACTCGTAGTTCTATCAAAATAGCAACCCAACCTAAGGGCATTGCCCACGCTACGCAATTAAGATTCGCTTCAAACCTATAAATTATTGATCTATTGCTCACTAGCGAGAAACACTTTCTTTATATTTAAAATTTTAATTTTACACTAACTTCATAAAAGATATTTTTTGTATAAATCTCTATGTTTATATAAACTTATTATAAATAAATCAGTAATTTTGATGAATTTATTATAGATTTCAGTATTTTTTATTAATTATTTGTAGCATGGTATTAAGGCAAAAGAAATAACAAACTTAGAGTCTATATTTATTCTGATCGAGCTACTTCCTGCTGAATTAGTAAAAAGTTGTGGTGGACTTCAGAATCTTATTGATTATTATCCTTTAAAGTCTGAGGTTTATAATGGCTAACAAAATCAACACCTTATCTCTCCTAGCTGTGGTTAGTGCAACAGGAATTTCCCTATGCTCAGCTTTGCCAGCTCAGGCTGCGACCGCCTTTTTGGGCAGCAGCAAAGGAAATTTTGGTACAGTTGACACTGATACAGGGGCGTTCACTTCGATTGGTAATACTGTGGATGTGGAGTTCTTTGACATCGCAACTTATAACGCTACGTTGGGTTATGGCGTCACTGGTAGGGGGGATTTCTACAGTATTAACCTGGCAGATGCTTCAACTACTTTGATTGGCAATATAGGAAGAGGCGCTTTCATCAACGGTCTGGGTTTTGACAATTCTGGTAACCTGTTTGGCACTGGGGGTAACCAACTCTACAGCATCGATTTAGGAACAGGCATTGCTAACTCGGTCGCCACTATTCGTGGATTTCGATCTTCAGGCGACATTGCTTTCGATGGCAGCAAGTTTTTTGCAACCTCCAGGAGCAGGAGTAGAGGGAGGAGAGGGAGGAGAAGTCGTAGCGATACTTTGTTTTCTTTTGACTCGGAGGGGAACAACCTAACCAAAATTGGTTCCATTGGCTTTGAGGATGTTTATGGTTTGACCTATCAGGAAGGAACCCTCTTCGGTTTTACCGACAATAAGAAGATCCTCACCATCGATACAACTACTGGTAAAGGGACTAAGATTGCTAAGATAGATGGCATCGAAGGTCGGGTTTTCGGAGCTGCACCACAACAGGAGGTTCCTGAACCAGCGAGTATACTAGGTACAGCAGCAGCTTTTGGAATGGCGTGTTTACTGCGCAAGAAGAAGAATGGGTCTGAGCTAAAAGAAAAGGCTTAAGCATCATCCTATCTTCTATAATCCTATCTTCTATAATCGTTAATTGATGAGACTTTGAAACAGCCCTGCTTTTACAATGCTCTCTCCTCAGGGCGATCGCCTGTACCTCGGGTTTACGCCGAAAACCCAACAACCACAGGCCTTATAGTGCGATCGCTTCTTAGGGTGTGTTCCCTGAAACTATTGTGGTTTTGACATAGCAATATATTTGGGAACGCACCACTCATTGCCATATTTTCGGTGGATTACGTTCTTCGCGCTTTGCATCCTACTCACCGCGGAATGCGGTCAGCGCAGGCACCGGAGGGGCTGTCTCTTGAATCGAATTCAAGACGGCGGTCGCAAGCTGCCGAGGAAACCTCGGCAGTTGCCGCCTCAGCAAGTATCGCCCCGTTCGTTAAGGGCGCGGTGTAACGCTGACCTCAAAAACCATTCGGCTAAGATTTGGTAGAATCAAATTAGCTAGACTAAGCTAAACTAATTGTAAGCCATGAAAATAGCCAATATTCACGAAGCCAAAACCCAACTATCAAAACTGATAGAAGCGGCCATAAAAGGAGAAGAAGTCGTAATCTCAAAAGCGGGGAAACCGGTGGCTAAAATTATTGCTTATCAACCCAATTCAGAACCCAGAAAATCGGGGTACTGGCGTGGAAAAGTGAAAATGGCTGATGATTTCGATACTTTACCCGATTCTATTCTTAAGAGCTTTATGGGAGAGGAAGAATGAGTTATCTTCTTGATACCCATACCTTGCTATGGTGGTTAAGTGAAAATCCTATTCTTTCAACACAAGCGAAAGCAATTATTTCAACCCCCCAAAATCTCATCTTTGTCAGTGCGGTAAGTGCATGGGAAATCTCTATTAAAAAAGCAATCGGTAAACTTGAAGCGCCAGATGATTTAGAACAAGCGATCACTCACAATAATTTTACTCCATTGGAAATCACCATCAAAGATGGAAATTTAGCTGGTCAACTCCCTAACTATCATAACGATCCTTTTGACCGAATGTTAATTGCACAGGCAATCAATAACAATTTAACAATTATCACGAAAGATTCTAAAATTCCTCAATATCAAGTCAAAACTATTCTTGCTTAATCTAACAGCGATTTTCAGTGCGATCTCGCGAAGCGAGCCACTACGTGATCGCTTGCGGAGTAGGTGGGGTTGAACTGGTGAAATCCAACAACCACAAGCATTATAGGCAATCACAATGCACCTAGTATTGGGTATCCCTGTCCCTCTACCCAACCTCCCTTATTCACTGCCAACATATACTGAGGGAATTGAAGATCGCGAGGCTCCCCAATCGATTGCATTGTCAGAACTCCACTTCTCGAACTAGACGAGGTTTAGTCCCAGATTAGCTTTTGATACTCTTCTTCTGAATATAAATCTTCATTACTTTCTAAACGATCTAAAAATACTATCCCATCAAGATGATCTAATTCATGTTGAAAAATACGGGCGACAAAATCAGTTAAGACTTTTCTCTCTAAGATACCTTCTCTAGTAAAATACTCTACTTCTATAGTTTGATATCTAGGCACTAAACCTCGTAAACCAGGAACACTTAAACAACCTTCCCAATCCTTAACTTTTTCTTCACTATGAGAGATCATCTTAGGGTTAATCATTGCTGTGGGTTGCATCGTGGGTGCGTGGGGATAGCGGATATTGGGACGAGAAGCAACAATAAATAAGCGTAAAGACTGAGATACTTGGGGTGCAGCAATACCTACCCCATTATTAGCTACAGCAGTGGCAATGAGAGAATCTATCAGTTGAGATATTTTAGGGTCTGTAATGTCTTGCACTACTTTAGCAGCAGTGCGTAATATGGGATTACCTAGTTGAGCAATATCTAAAATTGATTTTTCCATTTGTTAAAGAGTCGGTATTTAGACTTCTAATTTCTAGGTTACAATTCTTCCATCGTGCTTACATTGGGGACAATAGTGTCAATATCTTCTCAACAACTGTGGGACAGAGTTTTAGAGCGTTTAGAGGGACAATTAAGTCGCCCCACCTTTGAGACATGGATTCAATCAGCCAAAGCAGAAGAGTTAAAGAATAACTGTTTAACTATTTGTACCCCTAATCCTTTTATACTCAATCATCTCCAAAAACACTATCTGAAAACTATTGGTCAGGCAGTAGAGGATATTGTAGGACATCCTGTAAAAATTCGCCTGACAGTGGAGCAAGGAGAAGATAGCGCTTGGTTTGGTAGTAGTTTGGTGATTAACGGCAATTCCCCAGAAGATAAGACTGTTTCTCACCGCCTTAATCCTACAGAATTAAATCCTAAATATACTTTTTATCGTTTTGTAGTGGGTCCTACTAACCGTATGGCACACGCTGCTGCTTTAGCAGTAGCAGAGTCTCCTGGGCGAGACTTTAATCCTTTGTTTCTCTGTGGTGGAGTGGGTTTAGGCAAAACTCATCTAATGCAAGCTATTGGACATTATCATTTAGAAATTAGTCCTGATGCTAAGGTGTTTTATGTCTCTACAGAGCAGTTTACCAACGATCTCATTGCTGCTATCCGCAATGATAATATGCAAAGTTTTCGGGAACATTATCGCACTGCGGATATTTTATTAATTGATGATATTCAATTTATTGAAGGAAAAGAATATACCCAAGAAGAGTTTTTTCATACCTTTAATACTCTCCATGAAGCAGGAAAACAGGTAGTTTTAGCAAGCGATCGCCAACCGAGTCAAATTCCCAAACTGCAAGAAAGACTGATTTCTCGCTTCTCTATGGGATTAATTGCCGATATACAAGTACCCGATCTGGAAACTCGCATGGCAATCTTACAAAAAAAAGCCGAGTATGAAAACATCCGTCTGACTAAAGAGGCGATCGAATATATTGCTACTCGCTGTACTTCCAATATTCGGGAATTAGAAGGGGCATTGATTCGGGCGATCGCATATATTTCTCTTTCAGGATTACCCATGACAGTAGAAAATATTGCACCAGTATTAAACCCTCCTGTAGAAAGGGTGGCAACTTCTCCTGAAATTATCTTGAATGTGGTTTCCCAAGAATTAAAAGTTTCTGTAAAAGACTTAAAAGGTAGTTCCCGTCGCCGAGAAATTAGCACCGCACGACAAATAGGAATGTATTTAATGCGTCAACACACAGACCTCAGCTTACCCCGCATCGGAGAAGAATTTGGGGGAAAAGACCACACAACAGTCATGTATAGTTGCGAAAAAATTGCCAAACAGATTGACAAAAATCGAGAAGTGCGTCAAATTGTCTCTCAATTGCGCGATCGCATTAACTTTATGAGTAAAAATAATTCTTAATGGCGTTACTCCCATTCTGATAAAGATGACAAGCTTTTTGATTTATGAGAAAAAAAAGTTGCCTGCCGAATTATTTAATTTTATTGATTGGTATAAGTGCTTTAATTCTATTTATTTGTAGTAGCATTCGGCACGTCCTGTTTCAATCTAACTTTGATTTAGGGATTTTTGACAATGCCCTGTATTTAATTAGTCAAGGGCAAAAACCTTTTGTTACTTTTAGAGGGTTGCATATTTTAGGCGATCATGCAGCTTTAATTCTCTATCCTTTGGCTGGGCTGTATAAAATTTATCCCAGCATTTACTGGCTGTTTGCCGTGCAAGCTATAGCTTTAGCATTGGGGACTTTACCTTTATGGTATCTCGCTCACGAAGCTGGGTTAAAGCGGACACAGGCAAAAACTGTAACGTTAGTGTATCTGCTTTACCCACTGATTTTTAATGTCAATTTAGCTGACTTTCACCCAGAGGTTATGGCTGTGCCAGCAATTTTAGGTGCAGTGTTAGCAGCAAGAAAGAAGCAATTATGGTGGTTTATTTTAGCGATCGCTTTTATTTTAAGCTGTAAAGCTGTATTAGCCCTAACTGTAGCAGCGATGGGGGTTTGGTTAATCGGGTGGGAACGAAAATACCAATACGGCGCGATCGCAATTGTATCTAGTGTAGTTTGGTTTGCGATCGCAACTCAAATAATTATTCCCCATTTTAGTGGTAGTGAACCAGCAGCAGTCGTTCGCTACAGTTACTTAGGTAATTCTGTACTCGAAATTATCCAAAATCTACTTTTAAAACCTTGGTTAATTGGCAGCCAAGTTTTTTCTTTAGGGACTCTTGAATATATATTTCTGCTAATTTTGCCAGTACTTTGGGCAATTTCATTTCGTTCTAACTATGCTCCTTTAATTGGTGCTATCCCCATTCTGCTGGTTAATATACTTTCTGAATCTGCAAGTCAGCGCAACTTAGTTCACCAATACTCTTTACCTATCTTGCCTTGGCTATTTTTAGTAGTAATTTCTACTATGGCTACACAGAAAGCATGGATCAAAAGTCAAAGAGGAATATTAGTGTGGTCAGTTTGTGCTTTTTTAGCCCTGGCAAAATTTGGTTACTTTGGTTCTTTGTATCTAGAATCTCTTGATACTTGGCAAGCTACCAGAGAAGCCATAGCACAGATTAAAACTAAAGATGGAGTGTTAACTACTACTGATATTGCTCCTCATCTAACTCATCGTCCTCTTGTCCAACTAGCTACTATTGGTTCAGAGTCTAATGATTTAAGTGAAATTAAATACGTCTTACTTAATTTTCGTCATCCTGGCTGGGCTAGTTCCATGGAAACTGTTCAGATTTTAGGGGAAAAACTCAGACAAATGCCAGAATTCAAACTTCAATATCAACGAGATGACGTGGTTTTATTGGTCAAAACTAGGGATAATTGACCAACGTGAGTTCAAAGTTTGGAATGACCGACCGTATCCCGCTGACCTACGGTATCCCGCTTCGCGTTCGCGGAGGTCGTTATATCAAAGCACTTTAAATATGCTATAAATAAGCTTGGCGATCGCTTAACTTGAAAAAGGGAAAGAGGCAATAGAAGTGACAGGAAAACTTAAAATAGAAATTGTTGAATCTGTCGAAACATTATCAAATTTACTGAAACAAGAAAAAAATCCCAAAAAGAAAGAAAGAATTCAAGCACTTTACTGGATTAAAACTAACCTAGCTGAAAGTATTGGACATTTATCTTCGTTGAGTGGTAAACATAGAACTACAGTATCGAGATGGTTGAGTCTATATCGTAAAGGTGGTCTATCAAAAATGATGGATATTTACACATCTTCTGGTAGAAATCCAGCAATTCCACCAGCAATTCAACAAGCTTTAATTAGTGAATTAAACGAAAAAAAAGGATTTAGTAGTTATAAAGAAATACAAACTTGGTTATATACGATTCATGATTTAGACGTTGCCTATAAAGTCGTATATGATACAGTACGTTACCGACTTAAGGCCAAACTAAAAGTTCCTCGTCGTAGTAATGTAAAAAAAGATGCCGAGGCTGAAATTGAATTCAAAAAAAAATTCCAGAAATAACAGAAACAGAAATAGAAATAGAAATAGAATTTAAAAGCGATTAAGTTGGTACTGTCCAGATTTTTTAAAATTATTTTTGACAATTTTTACAATTTGAGATTAATAATTATATAATGCTCCTTAAATTATTTTATTGATTAATTACCAAAAATATGTTGATAAATAGATGGAAAATTTGGTTTTTCGCTGTAACTATAGTGGGACTGTCCTTACAAGGATGCAGCAAAACTACAGAATCAAATACTATCTCAAAAACTGAAAGAAAAAATTTAGAATGTATAGCACCAGCCAAACCAGGTGGGGGCTTCGATTTAACTTGCCGACTTGCAGCTAATTCTCTCCAAAAATCCAACCTAATTGAACAGCCGATGCAAGTAACCTATCTACCTGGAGGCATTGGAGCAGTAGCCTATAACAATATAGTCGGCACTCGCCAAGAAGATAGCAATGTGATTGTAGCAGCAAGTACTGGTTCGGCCCTCAATCTCGCTCAAGGTAAATTTGGCGAATACGACGAAAATGCAGTGCGTTGGTTAGCTGCTCTCG
>JASJEK010000273.1 GCA_030064915.1 Xenococcaceae cyanobacterium MO_234.B1 | reverse complement strand
CTCCAAGACCATTGATTTCCATTTGTTCTACATCATCAATATCGAGAATAAAGTTCCCGAGATTGAGTCTTTCAAACTCGGCGCGATGACCATTGGCTCTGAGTTCAAAGTCGTCTCCCGCATCCACAGCACCGTTAACTTCTACTACGTCCCAACCGAAATCGTCCCAACCAGAACCGCCTTCCATCGTATCGCTACCATCACCATCATTCCAGATTAAAAGGTCGTCACCAGCTCCACCAATTTTGAGGTCATCTCCTTGATTCCCGATGATAGTATCATTCCCACCGCCTCCATTGAGGGTATCTGCTTGATTAGAGCCGAAAATAAATTCGTTACCAGCTCCACCATTAAAAACGCTCATTTGTCTTGCTCTCCTTGTAGAATTAGATAATTGAATGACTTATATTAGGGTTCTTCCGTGCTTATTATGCGTGCTTATTATGCAAAATCAAAAACGAAAACTCTCTAAGTCTTACCCAGTAAGGCTTCCTAAATGATTTGATTTATCTGAGCAGAGTGGAAACGGAAAACGGAAGTTAAACCCTGTAGAGACGTAGCATGCTACGTCTCTACCACAAATGTTTATGGGGGGTTTTGGTCAACGGATTTGGTATCAATACTGTTCGGATAAGCTTCTTTTATTGAATGGTAGGGTTGGTGAACTACCCGACGCTAACTCTACGAGTATAGCGCGACGGGGGCTTTTATCCTTAGTTTATCGGTCGTATTCTTCATTTTTCGTTGTTTGAAGCCCCCCGAGGCGCGGGAGTTATAGCAATACGTCAGAAGGTTAGGACATAGGATTTAAAGTAGGGGCTTTTCGCGAAAAGCCCTTACAGAATTTGATTTGTCCTAACCTAAATTTGTAGGGCTATATGATTTTTTTTGACGAAAGAATGGAAGATTCAGACATCTTGAAATCAGGAAATTTCTGAGTTTTTTACGGTGTGGGGTGGAAGAGGGACTTCAATTAGTTTATCTTTCGGGATTAAAACATTTGATGGTGTTGTTAAAAGTCCCTCCTCCAAGGATGCTGGAGTACCCTGTGCATATCCAACCACCGTGTTGACGAGTACCGGGATGGGACAAACTAGGGTTTCTCACCATCAAAATTCCTTACTTGCTACTTGCTATTTAACCAAAACGACCACTAATATATTCCATAGTGGCTTCCTCTTTAGGATTCTGGAAAATATTCTCTGTGCGATCGCACTCTACTAAATAGCCTTGACGATTACCTTTATCGGTAGTTTTAACGTTAAAAAAGGCGGTATAATCTGCAACTCGTGAGGCTTGCTGCATATTGTGAGTCACTATCACAATGGTATATTGCTCTTTGAGTTGGTGGATGAGTTCTTCTACTTTGAGGGTCGAGATGGGGTCTAAAGCGGAACAAGGTTCATCCATTAATACCACATCGGGCATGAGAGCTACTGCACGAGCGATACAAAGTCTTTGCTGTTGTCCTCCCGAAAGAGCTAGACCACTTTGTTGAAGTTTATCTTTTACTTCATCCCATAAAGCTGCTTGCTGTAGAGAACGCTCAACTAATTCGTCCATATCTCCCTTATAGCCATTAATTCTCGCTCCAAAAGCGATATTTTCATAGATAGACTTGGGAAAAGGATTAGGTTTTTGAAACACCATTCCAATGCGACGGCGGACTTGAACAGCGTCAACATCTTTAGCGTAGAGATTTTGATTATGGTAGGTAATTAATCCTTCCAGACGAAAAATAGGAATTAGGTCATTAAGACGGTTATAGCAACGCAGGAGAGTACTTTTTCCACAGCCTGAAGGTCCAATAAAAGCCGTGACTTGATTTTTGAATACCTCTAGATAAATACCTTTGAGGGCTAAAAAGTCCCCATAATATATATTGACATTTTCTGCCTTGAGAACAGTCTCAGTTTTGTTGGCAGTCACTTGCTCGTAAACCATAAAAGTTAATTTGTTTCAGGGTAAATCTTTAACTTAATTTGTAAGTTGTAGCTTCTTTAAGCTTACCTAAAAAGGGTTATTACTGTCTTAATTTTTAGTTAAAGCAGAGTTTAATCATTTCTTAACCACTTCTTAAAAATGCTTTTAAAGTTTTACTAGTAAATACAATTTTACACTTTATGAATCAAATAATATATATCTACTGCCAATTTATAGCCATAGATGAACTTATATTTATTAGCGATCGCCTTAATCGCCAATATTCTCTGGAGTTTTTTCCCAGTCAGCGTTACACCGCCGTCAAACGAACGGGGCTTACAAGCTCTTGAATTCGATTCAAGAGACAGCCCCTCCGGTGCCTGCGGGGCGCTTGCTGGAGCTTTAATCTTTAATCTATGAATATGAACCTTAAGGCACGGGGTAATAGAAGCTCCATTGCGCGGGGGGCTAGAACATAACAGTTAACCGTTAGAGTTACAAAAGATAAATCCCACAAGCCCCCTTCCCCGACCGCATTCCGCGGTAAAAAACCTACCCTTGTCAGACACATTACCCCCTATACTTCTTCTACTCTTGAACTGATTACTGATGATGTTTTTCTAACCAATTTTCCATATCAGCTAACACCTCTTGATAATTTAGGTCATTTTGAAGTTCATGATAGCTTTCAGGATACTCTCTTATTTCTTTATCAGCAAAGGTGACTTTTTCAAACAGAAGACGACTACTTTCAGGTAAGGTAACTTGATCAGCACCACCTTGAAGAATCAACAGGGGAACTTTTAGCATTTCCGCTTGTTCTTTAATCCAAGTAGCAGTTCTGAGAAACTCCGTAGCTAATCGCGCCGTTCCTTTAAAGTGACGCATCGAATCTTGAGCAAAAGCAGCTACCATTTCAGGATCACGAGAACCACTCTCTAGGTCGATACCTGTATCTAAACTGAAACGTGGTAAAAAACGTGAAAAAATACGTCCTATTGCCAATTTGAGAGGAGAAATACTAACTTCTAAAGCTGGAGAAAAAAGAATCAGTCCTTGAAATTTATGGGGATAGTGTAGGACATAATCTAGAACAATTGTTCCGCCCAAGCTTTGACCCAAAAGAAATGTGGGACAGTTAGAGTTTTCAGTATTAGCTAACTCAGTATTTACTAACTCTAGAAAAGCTTTTAAGTCTTCTCGAAACTCACTCCAACTGTTGATGTATGCTTTTTGACCAGATGAGCGTCCATGTCCTCGTAAATCAAAGCTATAGACTCCATAATGGCGAGGAACTAAAAAATTCACTATATTGCCAAATATATCGCTATGTGCACCTAATCCGTGCACAATAACCACAATTGCTCCCGTTTCATCATCAGGATGCCAACTTTGATAGTATAGGTTAGCTGCTCCAGCACCTAAGAAATTGCCTTCCCTATGTTTCATAACTAACCTCCAAGTATGAGTATTGATTGCCAAATTATCTACAAATAAACATAAACATTTTTGGCTCTACCGAACCTGCGATGTAAAACTGTTAGAAACTAGTCATTGAAAGTCCTGCTGTACAAGACTTTGAGTTTTTGATAGTTGGATTTTGTATATTGTTTCCTAAATCCGTTTACAGATAAGCCTTTTACCCAAATTCAATACTGTAAGTTCGGTAGAGCCACATTTTTCTATAATTAATGTAGAAAAAATCCTTGCCATAGCTCATAGTTAGAAATTAGTCAATAATGATTACTGCTATTTATCCTTGGAATATTGTTATTCATCATCACCTAGGAGCATTTTTACCTCCTATTCCCCTAGATAGCCTTTTTTCCACCCAAGGGATTATGGTGATGCTCCTCGTCGCCTACGCAGGTGCAATGTGGATGTTTCTTTCCAGTGCGCCTAAAGTTTATACCATGATGGTTTCAGACCTCAGAATTGCTCAACAATTTTATGAAGGGTTACTCAATTTACCAGTAGCAGATATCCCTCTACATTATTACTACAACTATGAACAAGGGATGGGAGCAGGGGCGATTGATCCAATCTATATGTCTTCTAATCCCATAAATTCAGGTCTTAATGGCTCAGATGGTTTATGGTATCAACTGAAAAAAAATACCCAGTTACATGTTATTTCTGGTGCTAGCAGTGGTTACAAAGAGCGTCAGCGTCATGTTTGTTTTGACCGCGATTGTTTAGAAGAAGTCTTGTTAAAAGTACAATCTCGACGTTTAAAGTACAAAATCCGCCAAGATAAACCCCTTAATTTTCTAGTTAAAGATATTGAAGATAGAGTTATTGAAATGGCAGAAGTATCTAATTAAACAATCAAACAGTGATTAGTAAGCAGTAAATTTTAAACTTTACTTAAGACTTATTGTCAGCAATTCTTGTTATATTTGGAGGTAAGAAGAAGCACTGGAAAGAAGTTCTGTCGCTGTGGTCTTTTGCTATACATCGAAGGGGAGCGATGTCAGGTGTATAGACAGTGTTACATTTAGGCTAGAACGTAGGTGGAGTTTGTATCGCTTCCTCCCCTAGCTACTGTCCGTAGGAGACTAAACTCTCCATCAGAGCGATTATAGGCAGTAGGCGTGTCTCAGCCTAATTACTAATTTAACGTTAGTCAAATCCATATTCTAATCATAACTTTAACCTCAGATTTAGTAAGGGTAAATCTGAGGCTTTTGAATTGCTTATCGAGTAGTTTCCTAGAGAAAAAAATGAAAGGCTATTGCCTTTCACTTGTTCCTTATGCTTTCAACCTTTACCGTAAGATGAAGATAGACAGTAAATCATTTATCAATCTGCTACAGAATCAGAATTGCGAATTTCTCCCTCAAATGGTTGTACCCCAATATTGGGATATTCATCATCATTAGGTCCAAAAATACGAGCAAAGGCTTCAGTTAAATATTGCATTATTTCTTTCAAAACTTTATTGATGCCCATAACCGTTGACTCCTAATAAATAGCTAACAAGCAAATATGCTCAACTTGAAATTAAATTATTATTTCTAAATTCTATTATCCTCGCAAAAGAGAAGAGAGTAGCTATTTTTGAGATAAATATTTATTATTATTAGTAATAATTAAACTATTGTTATATTGTTAGAAAGTACCAAGTATATACCTATACAAAGTTGGTAGTTGATTAAGGAAGCACTAGTATCTCTGCGTCTGCGTACGAATTCCAACCGAAGGATTAGAACTGTTAGCCCTTCTGAGTACTGGGTATTATCTCAAGGGAGTGTCTTTTGGATTCTAGGTATCTACTTCGTCACTAATTTGTATAATCCTACATTATATTTAAACTACTTCAGAAATTACACGTAAACCAATAAATATTCAAGGGTGATTGTTAGTTGAGTAAAAAATATTTTTTTTGCTAAATAACTAACTAGTAATACTACATATTTCTAAGTTGACCTTGGTACTGAGGAACTAACTCAAACCCTTGGATTTAGTAGACTTCTTGCAGAAGTAGGGAATCGAGGAATTTTACCTATATCGACTCCCCACTCCCCACCCAATACTGTTCGGAAACACGATTATTGGAAAGAGAGTGGGGGCACCGAAGGGGGCTTATATTATCCAAAGATAATGAATCAAACCGACAACTTAAGTACTCAAGCCCCCTTCGGTGGGGGAGATAGGGAAGATAGGGAAGATAGGAAAGTAGGGAGATATAGAATCCCCAAACCCCCAAGTCCCGTGCGCTTTCCCATACCTCCACCAATAAAGTGCTTATCCGAACAGTATTGACTCCCTAATCATGACTCCCTACCTCTTGTAAAAAGGACTGCAAGCAAGAGGTTTAGTCGAGATAGAGGAACTTAAATTGAATCTTACCAAGTTACTTGCGATCGCTCTTTAACTACTCTGCCATAAATCCCTTCTGTTTGTTTTGCTAATTTATCCCAACTAAACCGAGCAGCTAGAGATTGATAAGCATTATCTACTAACCAACGACCATAACCAGGATTTTTTAATACTTCTAAAATACCCCAAGCTAGAGAATCAGAATTGTTAGTATAAGTCACGACTCCCGTCTTGGTATGCTGCACTACCTCTGGTAATCCTCCTGTATTAGAAACAACTACAGGAACTCGGGCTGCAAAACTTTCTAAGGCTACAATGCCAAAAGGTTCATATAAACTGGGAAATACTGCACAATCAGCTACGGTTTGAAACTTATCTAAATCCGCATCTTGCATAAATCCCGTGAAATAGCATTGGTTCCAAATACCGAGATTCCAAGCTTGCTCTTTGAGATGACTCGCATTACCACCGCCAATAATCACAAACTTAACTTTACCACCCATTTCCCACAGCACTTTCGGAGCAGCATTTAGTAACACAAAGACTCCTTTTTCATGAGCCATACGCCCTACGTAATAAACAATCTTTTCTTCGTCTTGAGCAAAACGGCGACGGAAATTAGTGCGAGCAAAATCTGTCGGGTGGTCTTTTTTTTCAGGGCGAATCCCATTATATACCACATCAATTTTATCCCAAGGGGCTTGTAAGGCTCGTTCTACCTCATAACGCATATATTGGCTACAAACAATAATGCGCCAAGCATTATAAGCTAAGAGTTTCTCTTTGCCATCAATAAATTGATGCTCTTCAGTATGTATTCCGTTGTAACGTCCGTATTCTGTAGCATGAATTGTAGCAATTAGAGGGATTTTAAAAGTATGCTTAAGAGCGATCGCAGCATCTCCTACCAACCAATCATGAGCATGAATTAGATCGAAATTGCCCTCTTCCAAAATTAACTTGCCACCATGATTCCCCATACTCTCGTTCATATTAGCAACCCAGTGGAAAAAGTCATTCCCACCAGCTACAGGAACACGATGAACTTTCATTCCCTCTAAAATTTCATATCTGGGGGCTGCTCCGAATTCAACAGTTACCACATGAACTTCATGACCTAATTTCACTATTTCTGGATACAATTCTGCTACATGACGCGCTAATCCCCCTACCAGACGAGGTGGAAATTCCCAAGCAAGCACCAAAATTTTCATGAATTTTTTTCCCTACACAGCCCAACTATCTAAGACTTTTTATAGTGATAGCACTTTTTACGGGATATACCTACTATCTTTTTCTCAAGATAGATACTTCAAAAGGTTCTATCCTATCAGGAAAATCAATTTTTTCTCCCTGAGAATAAACCGTTGATAACAAAACTAGCCAATCCTTTAGTTCTACCTCTTCATCAACATACATGGGCTTTTCGTAGGAAAAGTTGATAATAATGACAACTTTTTCCCGATCTGTCTCTCTGGCAAATACAAGGTGTTCATAAGGGTAATGAATTAGAGTTTTCCATTTGCCTAAACGCAAAGCCTCACTCTGTTTTCTGACTTTAATCAAATTACGATAAAAATTCAGAATGGAACGGGGATTTTTCAGTTCTGTTGCCACATTGACTTCTAAATAATTCTGATTCACTGGTAGCCAAGGTTCAACTTCTTTCCCGAAACTAAATCCTGCATTTGCTGAGTCATCCCACTGCATAGGAGTTCTTGAACCATCCCGTGGAGGTGGTAATTCTCCACTCTCTCCAGTGGCGATCGCTTTATCTTTAAGTTTTTCTGGAGGAATATCTAGATTATCTACCATGCCAATTTCTTGACCATAATACAAAATGGGAGTTCCCCGAACAGTCAAGAGGATAGTTGCAGCAGCTTTAGCAATTCCTTCTGGATAGGTACACAAACTACACTCTATCCAACGGGATAGATGACGAGGAATATCATGATTGTCCAAGAAATATGTCTCCCATGCTTCTTCAGGAGTTAACAATTCTTTTTTAATAATTTCTCGCTGTAGATAACCAGGATACCAAGGACTAAAGGGAAATTCAAAAGTTAATGCTAAATGCAATTCATCATTTTGCACACCGTAAAAACTCACCGAGTCATAGAGACGATTATCAATAAAAGTTTCTCCAATCAACACCCGATCGCCATATTGATCTAGTATCTCTCTAATTTCTCGAATCAGGTGGTGATTTTCAGGAAGGTTTTTATCGTATAAATGGTGCTGGTTATTATAGTTATTTCTATCTGTTGTCCCAAATTTGACGGGATTGAAGCGATAATATGGATCTTTACTATAAACACTAGAAGCATCTAACCGAAATCCATCAACTCCTAGATCGAGCCAATAGTGAATGATTCGATGAATTTCTTGTTTAACTTCGGGATTACTCCAATTAATATCTGGTTGATTTTTATGAAAAGTATGAAAATAATATTGCTGTCTCGCTTCATTAAATGTCCAACCAGTACCCCCAAAATAGGATAGCCAATTATTGGGAACTCCGCCATCTGGTGCAGGGTCTTGCCAATGATACCAGTCACTTTTAGGATTATCTTGGCTTTTGCTAGATTCAATAAACCATGGATGTTGATTGGAGGTGTGATTGATTACTAAATCAAGAATAATTTTAATATTCCGCTTATGTGCTTCGGTAACAAGTAATTCAAAATCAGCTAAAGTGCCAAAGATAGTAGCGATATCATAATAATCACAAATGTCATATCCATTATCCACCAT
>JASJEK010000272.1 GCA_030064915.1 Xenococcaceae cyanobacterium MO_234.B1 | reverse complement strand
CTATAGCTGAGTCTCTTTTAGAAACAGAGGCAAACTACTGGGAGTTGTTTGAGAAGAAAAGCTAGTGTGGCTTTAGCCCAAGAGTGGATCACTAGCCATAGTCTACTGCCAAGGTGATCGCTATATATTCCTCACTAAAAGTTAGGAAACAGCGATCTCCCTCAAAATAAATCTTTGTCTTGAATGATAATTTAGATAATTGAGTCAGCGTTACACCGCGCCCTTAACGACGGTGCCTGCGGGGGAATGGGGCTAGAACATAACAGTTAACCGTTAGAGTTACAAAAGATAAATCCCACAAGCCCCCTTCCCCGACCGCATTCCGCGGTCAGTTAATAACTAGCCTTCTCATAGTAATGTTGCGCCTCTGCTTCTTTGCCTTGTTGAGCAAAAACATCTCCCAATAAACTATAAATGTGGATTGCTTCTGGGTTAACTTCTAAAGCCTTCTGATAGCAACGAATTGCAGTATCCAGTTGCTCTTTCTTAACAAAAAGATCACCCAGTTTTTTATAAGCACCAGTTAGATCAGGTTTAAGCTGTATCGCTTTTTGATAGCTACTTATCGCTTGATCTAATTCCTCTTTTTTGGTTAAAACATCACCCAAAGACATATAGTTTCTCACTTGTTCAGGACTTAAGGTAATCGCTTTTTTATAAGATTCAATAGCTTCATCTAGTTGCTTTTTCTTAGCTAGCATATCTCCATACTTGACATAAAAGCCCGCTTTCCAGTCAGAACTTAACTCTGCTGCTTTTCCATAAGCTGCAAGCGCATCTCCTACTGTATCTTTTTCTTTAACTAAAAGATCGCCTAGATTCTTGTATACCATTGCCGATACATCAGGGTTGAGGGCAATTGCTTCTTGATAAGCTGCGATCGCACCATAAATTTTATTTTGCTTGACTAAAACTTTCGCTAATTTGAGATACGCACCATAATTTTCGGGTTTTAATCCGATTAGACGTTGATAGCATTTAGTCGCTTCTCCCCAATTTTTTTGAGATTCATAAATTTCAGCTAAGTTGTTTAGAGGCTTGGTATATTCTGGCTTGATTTGGAGCGCTTTTTGATAGCTTTGGATCGATTCTTCAATATTGCCACTTTCCTTTAACTTATTTCCTTCTTCAAAAATTGCTTGTGCTTTTTCCATTTTAGTTTCTTTTACCATGACTGTTTTTTCTAGTAATACAAAAACAATAATGTTTCTTCAGTACCTATTCTATTATGCTTAAATAACAATTAAAGTGCCAGGATAACAAGGCTCTAAGGAGAAAATGATCAATACAGCGGAAATAGTCAGGTTCTCCGACTATCTCTCCCGTAATTTTTTTGGTTGAAAGCAAATACCACAGAATTATAATCCATAATTATAATAACGCCTACACGCAATGGTAATATACAATATCTGTCAAACAGCTTAAACAAGAAAAGTTAGATAATATTGACTGAGAAAATTTAATTGAGGAAATCGAAAGTTTGGATAAAAGTGATAAAAATGCACTGTAAAGTAATTTACGAATTTTATTAATGCATTTACTTAAATGGAAATATCAACGGTAACATAGTTTTAATAGTTGGTCTTTTACTATTAGGGAGCATAATATTAGCATAAATAAGGATTTTAAAGATAGTCCTAGTTTAAAACCCTATTTTGTCGAAATTTTTGATAATTATGCTCAAGATGCTAGAAAACTAGCAGCAAAAGAAACTAATTGAGATATCAATGTTTTTTCAGTAAATTGTCCTTTTTATCAGGAAAATGTTGGGAATAGCCTAGTTTTGATGAAGTCTTGGATTAAGAAAAATGAAACATATTCTTAATTTTACAGTCTCCCTATGGGAGGCGCGGAACGCCGTCACAAAGTGGCGCTGCGCAGTCGCAAATAGTTTAATCTTTAGTGGTATTGTGATCAACCCGTTGTTAGCACAAGCAGAACCATCTTTATCTGTAGTTTACCCCCCTCCAGAACACGAAACTACGGCCGAAAGAATCTTTTTTATTGGGACAGCATCCCCTTCGGGAGAAGTATTAATCAATGGACAAGAAGTTAACAGGAGTCCCCAGGGACATTTTGCACCCAGTTTCCCTTTAGAGATAGGAGAAAATCTTTTTAGGCTGCGTCATGGAGAGGAAGAGTTAGAGATTACTGTCACCAGAGTGAGTAATCAACCAGAAATACCGGATGGGGTTGGTTTTGCCGAAAATTCTCTATTTCCAGATAGGGATATTGCCAGATTACCAGGGGAATTAATTTGTTTTGGCGCAGTGGCTGCTCCTGATGCTACAGTGGATGTCAAGTTAGGGAGAGAAAAAATTGCTTTGTTCCCAGAAACCACAGTAGTAGAGTTACCCCCTAACTCTGCGGTGTTAACGGCCGAAAATCAACCGACAACAATTGCATCTAGTGGAAAGTATCAAGAATGTAAAAGTTTTACGGCAACAGGAAACTTGGGAAACCCAGTATTTGAAGTGAGTTTAGGGGGAGAAAGCTTTACTCAAGAGGGTACAGGAGAAATTGAGATACTATCCCCTAATAATTTAGAAGTTATTGAAGTTATAGCAGATGCAGGAGTAGCCAGAACAGGTGCTTCTACTAACTATTCTCGTTTAACTCCTTTACCAAAAGGAACAAGAGCTATGGTAACAGGAAGAGAAGGGGAATGGTTGCGATTAGATTATGGTGGATGGATCAAAGAATCGGAAACCCAACCTATCCCTAATAGTATCCCACCTAGATCCCTGATCCGCAGTATTACTTCTCGACAATTATCAGACAGTACAGAAATTATTTTTCCTTTGCAAGTTCCTGTTCCTATTAGTATTCAACAGGGAGATAATACTATTACCCTTACTCTCCATAACACTACAGCCCAAACTGATACTATTAAGCTTAATGACGATCCACTGATTAAAAGATTAGATTGGCAACAAGTAACACCTACAGAGATAGCCTACACTTTTTATCTAAAAACAGAACAGCAATGGGGGTATGATGTGCGCTATGAAGGAACAAGTTTAATTTTTTCTTTGCATCATCCTCCGAAATTAAGTCTCAGAAAAAATCAGCCTTTACAGGGTATCAAAATTTTACTCGATCCTGGACACGGTGGAAATGAATCAGGTGCAAAAGGTGCTACAGGTTATCCTGAAAAAGCAATTAATCTAGTGATTTCACAACTGCTAAAACAAAAATTAACTGATTTAGGTGCAACGGTTTATCTAACCCGAGAAAAAGATATAGATGTTTCCTTACAAGATAGAGTAAAAGATATCCAAGAACAAAAACCTGATATTGCTTTATCCATTCACTATAATGCTTTACCCGATAGCGGTGATGCAGAAAATACTCAAGGAATTAGTACTTTTTGGTATAATCCTCAAGCCCATAGTTTAGCAGTATTTCTTCATAACTATTTAACAGAAAAACTAGACCGCCCTTCCTATGGTGTATTTTGGAATAATTTGGCTTTAACTCGTCCCCATACTGCGCCAACTATACTTTTAGAATTAGGTTTTATGATCAATCCTTGGGAGTTAGAATGGATTACTAATAGTCAAGAACAAGAAGGACTCAGTCACGCGATCGCAGAAGCCATTACAGCCTGGTTTTTAAGTAGTAGTACAAAATTAAATTCAAAGTATGAAGGAAGGTAATAGGTAATAGGCAGAAGAATCAACAATGTGTAATTAATTATGCATAGGTACTTTGACCAACGGTCCGTGCCGTCTCCGTCGTTTTACGGCGGAGTAATCTGTGACTATGAAATGAAATAAACCATCAAATTCTCTCCCCCTACCTTTGTCTTCCCGTAAACCTCAACAAGCAAATTAAATGCCTGACAGCTTATCGACCTTGTTCAATATTTAATGTTCAATGTTCAATGTTAAAACCAATCAGATTCTACAATTTTAGATTCAGAAACTTTAGTTTTAAAGCCAAATTCCTCTTGAACCCCATCATCGAACAGAGCTAATTTGGCTTCAGATTTTTGTGAATAGTTTGGGATTTCATTACTGAGGTTGTTAATTAGCATCTGCTTTAATTGTAAGGCACTACTTTGAGTAATTTCAATATCTTGTTTAACTTTATTAGTGAGTATTTCTGTCAAAGATACTACTTTTTGTGTTGGTGTTCCTTCTATCTTTGTTAGAGATTCTTGAAAATATTTGTTTGGGTTTAGTTTTGCTTGTATTGTTAATATCTTTTGACTGTGGATAGTTTGATTCAGAAATGGATGATCTAAACAATGTCGCTCATCACTATTTCCCAAACACAGGGATGTAGATTCAGAACAAACAGCAGAGGTAGCCCAAAGTTGACTATTTTTTTCTGGTTGATCTTGCCATAAAAATACTTTATCAGGCTTATTTTCTTGATGATTGAGTTTGACTAGTAAATCCCTAGAGAATTTCTGTAGTAAATATTGGCGAGAAAATCTACGACGATTATATTTAGTCTTTATAGACTGATGGCTATTTTTGTGAAAATCTTTAACTTGCCAAACTTGTCTAACATAGTCATATAAACTTTGAAAATCTTGCAAAGAGTGATTATTGTAGGGCGGTAAATCTATTAAATATTTCCGATTAGTTAATTTCGTTACATAACCTACAAAAATATAAAGGGGTCTATCCTTGTCATCCTTTGTCCAACTAATATCTTTTTCTTCTAGTAAATCTCTCACCATACAGGTCACACCCACAACACAGTGAGATTGATTTTTGAATAAGGACCATCGTGGCTTCAAAGATAACTTTTTTGGCTTGTGAACAGTAGCTAAAATGTAGGGTAAAGCCCAATTAACTTCTGGCTCCCCAAAATCTTCAGGAAGAGCAATAAAGCGAAAATCTAAATGATAACTACGCCCATAAACAATAGGGGCCCATCGTTCTTCAGACACCTGCTATTACCTCGCTTCCACTAAGAAATAAAGATACTTGTTGTAATTCTTTTGATAATAATTGCATATTCTCTTCTACCGCAGAAATCTCTGCTTCAATAGCTTGTAGTTGACTAGTATTATTTTGTACTTCTTTATCTTTTATCCATTTTACAATAGGATTAGCCTTATTGAAATTATCTATAGTTTTACTTGTGCGATCGCGTTTATCTTTCAGTTGTATTCCATGGGCTCTTAGCTGAGAATAAACGGCAAAAACTATGGGAAGATGGGTATTTATGGGGACAATATCTCCATGATCAGGATCGTCACACAATTCTTTTCCTAAACTAACAGGGCAAATCATCACTAACCACCCCGAATCATGAGTAAATAAAGCCGGAAATAACTTTTTCATATCTTCAATTACTTCCTGTTTATCTCGATGGTGACACAGGTCGTATTTAGTAATAATAATGGCAATAGGAAAAGGATTTTCTGGGGTCGGGTTTTGCTTATTACTAATATACTGTTGAATAAATTGATTCATGCGATCGCTTTTAATTTCCCTAACCGTATTAGGAGTGATTTTATCTGTGAGATATTCTCCTGAAATACACAAAAATAAACATCCTGATTCAGATAGGTAATTAGTCAACTCTTGTACATCTTGTTGACTTGAGTGATCGCTCAAAGCTAGTCCGCGATAGTCGATCCACTCTAAACTTTGAATGAGACGAAAACCATAACTAAAATCAAAAGTATAATGCTCCATAGTCCCTGCATTGGGAGCAGGCCAACGGTCTTCCCCTTGTAGGGCGATCAATTGTTCCCATTTTTCGATTAAATCCAAACCCCTATCTATATCTTTAGCAGAGAGGGTAAATCCTTGTACTCCTGTCTGCATTACTGCATACATACCTAGTAGGTAACTAGTTTTACCTGCACCAGTTGTTCCCAGGATGGTAGTCTTAATATTTTCCAGTTGCATATTTTGGTTAATTAAAATTGCTACTAAAACCAATTTTGAGTTGAAGATTGATAATTAACTTCACTCTTCTTTTAAAGTTTGCTCAAAAGCTTCCCAAGGAGCGGAAAAAGCCTGTTGACGACTCCCACAGCCGAACCCTTAGCTTTCTGAACGAAACCTTTGTGTTTAAGCGGGGGATTCTAATCCTCACGAAGTTAGATTTCTGTTTCTCTCAGATTGGGTTTAACTAAACATCCCGATTTTACTAGCCAAGACTAGGTACAGAAGATGTCGAGCCAGATTCCCCTTAACAGACAATTAGACAGAGTTGCTCTTTCTCTGACAGGACGCGCCCCGCCCCCAAAAGTATTAGTTCAATTGTTACCCTAAAGTTTTACTTAACCAGGGTTTAGTGTTGAAGTCATTATACAGTAACCAAAAACGTTTGTTTTTAAAGACTGTGTGTCTAAATTGTTAAGTTATCGCCCTCGTTTTCGACGCGAAGCGAACGTTCTCCCATCTCTAAAAATAAAGCTTAAGATTTATTTTGTAGAAGCGTGGGTCTTCGATCATAGCCCCCCTTATAACTCGATCGATGTGGGCACTAAGCCGCAATAATTTAACTCTTCTTTTTCTTGCGTTTAGTAAGTTTAGGATTGGATTTGGTAGCTTTGGATTTTGATTGAGAAGCAATCCTAGGAGGTAATTCAAAGATGGGAATGGTGAAATGAAATTGACTACCCTGGTCTTTTCCTGGAGATTCCGCCCAAATTCTCCCCCCCCAACCTCTGACAATTTGACGACAGATTGCCAAACCTAAGCCTGTACCTCCTGCACTACGGCGTAATGCTCCTTCTTCTTGATAAAAAAGATCAAAAACCTTTTCTAAACGTTTGGGTTCAATACCCCTTCCTGTATCGGAAACTGTAACTTCTAACTTATTTGAACCATTAGCCTTAACTTTAATTGAGATTTGACCCTCAATATTGGTAAATTTACAGGCGTTATCGAGTAATTTTGCCAAAACTTCTACGAGCCATTCACCATCTGCTTGCACTAAGGGTAATTCTGGTGGAACTAAATTTTTGATTTGAGGCATTTGATCGGATTTAACTCTGGCTTTAACATTGCTTACTGCTAAATCAATACATTCTTCGATAGATAAAGGTTCAACATTCCATTCCACACGACCACTTTCGAGACGGGATAGAGTCAAAAAGTCCTGAACCAAGTTCCGCATTCTTTCCGAGTCTGCTAGGGCGGTATTCAGCATTATCTGGCGTAATTCAGGAGACATATCAGGCTCTGTTGCGAGACTTTCTAAGCATACCTGAATCGTAGATAGGGGAGTACGGAGTTCGTGTCCAGTAATAGCTACTAGATTAGAACGGGTACGGTCTAAAGCTTCTAGCTGTTCATTGAGTTCTTCCAAGTTAGCATAGGCTTCGGCTTGGATCAGAGCCACTCCTACTTGAGTTGCGATCGCATCTACCAAAGCTACATCGTCCGGTTTCCAGTTGATCGGTAGCTCATCACAATGATGCAATTCCATCATGCCCAATAAACGGTCTTGATAGAGAACAGGAACTAATAACCAAGAAGAAATGGAACAACTTGTAACTATATTGTGTAAATATTCTCCGATATCTTTGGCAAAAGCTTGAGGGTCTAACCGTGGATCATCTTGGGTATTGTCTATTTTCAGGGTTTCGTGTAGCTCTACTACTTCTTCAAATAGAGGATTATTTTTCAGTCGCCAGGTTCGTCCTTTTACGGATCTAATACCAGGACCAATAAATTCATGATTAATTGTCGCTGTGGCATCTTTTTCGTTACAACGATACACAATACAACGACATACCCCTAGTCCTTCTCCGAGTTTTTGTACTGCTACCTGTAAGATTTCTTCCGTATCTAGCGATCGCCGAATGGCATCGGTTACGGAGTTGAGGAGTTTTTCTTTTTGTTGTTTAATTCCTAGAGATTTATTGGCTTTGAGCAGTTTATAATGTCCTGCTTGGAGATAACTAACTAATCTTTGTACGAAAGGATCGGGATTTGTCATAGGGGAATTACTCTGTTGAGAGAAGTTTCCAGAGCCTTTTAAAGTTAAAATAGTGGTAAATAAGTATTTTTCCTTTGCTTGCTTAACTTTACTATCTAATTCGGGTCTATAATCTAAAATACGATCTAACAAGATTTCTGCTGCTTTAACACTAACTTCGGGGTCAAAAGTCCAAATACCCTCAAAACGTCGGCTAGCATCCATCGCAGAAGTAGCTTTCGTATTAGGAGCAGTAGCAGACTTTTCTCCACAAATCAAACAACAAGCATATTGTCTTCCAATAACCACTAAATGCCATTCTTGAGCTAGAGAATCTTTAGGGTCAAAAGCTATGGTTTCATAAACATCAGAGCTATTGGTAAAGTCGGCTTCTGGTGCTGCTAAAACATATACCTGATCGGTCTTATTAGCAATACGACGATAGCGATGAGCTTCTTGACGATAAAAACGCTCTCTCTGAAAACTAGCAATTACTAAAGGTGCATCAGAGTCTACTAATACCCGATCCTCCATGGCATGGGATAAGGCGGTTAATGAAGTCTTAAAATACATTTGTGGTCGCCAGTCTGGAAAAAACTCTAG
>JASJEK010000271.1 GCA_030064915.1 Xenococcaceae cyanobacterium MO_234.B1 | reverse complement strand
ATCGTTTAGTTTTAAAAGATGTTGCTCAGGTCACAGACAAGAAAACAAAAGAAACCGTTTATAAAGCTGAGATTGTTATTGAATTAGATTCTGAAAAAATAAGTGACGAACAGAAGAAAGCTGGTCGTTTCATTATAGCTACAAATGTTTTAGATAATTTAACTCCTTCGGAAATTCTTACCAGATATAAAGGACAACAATCTTGTGAAACTGGATTTAGATTTCTCAAAAACCCATTATTTTTCGCCGATGCTGTTTTCTTAAAAACTCCATCAAGAATAGAAGCTATGGCTATGTTGATGGGATTATCTTTGTTAGTTTATACTTGCTTGTCAAAGACAACTTAGAGTTAACTTAAAACAGAATAATGTCAAGGTAAAAAACAATACAGGAAAACTGACAGACAATCCTACAAAACGGCTGGATATTTCAGTGCTTTCAAGGTATTCATGTGGTTGTTTCAAATGGAGTAAAACAAATTTATAACTTGACAGATTCTCGATTAAAAACTATTAATAACTTCGACCAATCTTGCCAGAAATACTATATTTTATCTGGGTAATTAAGTTCGATCTGCTATCTCGCAGACACAGCTTATATCGCGATCAATCCCCAAACAAATTACCTTTTATTTCCCAAGTGAGAACTTAAAGTAAGTTCTCACTCCCCCTTATTATACTAAACCGTTTAGTATAATAAGGGGGAGGCTATAGAATGCGCTTGCCCATTCTATAGCCTCCATTATTTTTGTCTTCAGGCATATACTGCGATAAGGCTACATTTATAACTCGCGGAAAAGGGGTTGTATGAAGTGTCCCAAAGCGGACAGAGTTTTGAGGTGCTGCCTCTCGTTCCTCTGAAGGAGGCTTTAGGAGTTGAGCTACTACGTTAACGTCGAGTTGAGACTGATTAACCACACGAATCTGGATGGGCTGCTCAGGAGCAACAGAAGCTATAGCGGGAGCGAGTTAAAGGCGGCTCAATTCCTTGAGTTATTAGCATTGGCTTAGATTTCACCTCTTGGGGGGTTGCTCCCTCGGCGGGGAAGACTAGGGTGAGGGGCAATAATCCGGCTATGAGAGCTAAAACGGGACGCTGCATCGAAAATTCTGCTGAATCCTCTGAAAATATTAACTTAATTGATAAAGATGGGGGAGTGGGAGTAGTTACGGTAATAAGTAAATTTACCGTAATACAGTGTACATATTTTAGGGTAGTCTCTGCAAACTGATTAGGTTGCTTAAATTAACCGCTTTTAGGGATAGGAGCAGTAAACTAAATTACTTGAAAGTAATCCTAAAGTTACTCCTATTAATCAGAAACTCAAACAGCCTATAACCGATACTCAAAGCTCTCGTAGCTTACAATCTCGATTAAGAAACGGCAAAGTCGGTAATTTTACGGCGTTGTTTGGTTTTAAAGGCGAGGACAATTTGTTGGGGTGAAATGCCTTGCTTTACCAGTTCGTTCGCGACTCCTTCTTCGGTGCCGTCAAGTTGGATCCAAATTTTTTCGTTAATGATATCAAGGTGAATAAGACTGCCGTAAATCCTTTGATTTTTGTGCCAACCTATTTCCATTAGGAGATAGTGATCTTTATTTTCGTCAATGATTAATTGAAGGTCGCTTTCGGGGTCATTGCCTAGAAATTCAACGTAGTCTTGTAAGACTCTAATAATAGCTTGTTTCAGGTGAGTTTTGTTTAAGGTATCCATTTAATAACCTCCTCTTGATTCTCGTCAAAGGTAAAAAGGCGAATAATTTTATCTTCGATTAAGACAAGTCCTGCTTCTTCTTCAAAGACTGATTCTCTTACATCTTCTGGAACGGCTAGATAGAGTTTTCTGGCATGGTTCGTAGCGTGTCAGTAGGCGTTCATACAAGACAAATTGACCTACCGCTTCTTCTAAATCTTTCATCTCTGAGGCACTGCGGAAACTTTTGATTTCAACGGCAATTTTCTGTAGGCCTTTTTCGGCAGCAATTAGTCGTTCTGCCCCTAAGTCAATATATAAATTCTTTTTTCTAGTCAGTTTTAAACGATAGGGATCGTGGGTGATTGTCCAACCGTCTTTTTGAAGAGCATTGCGTACAATATCATGATAGTAGTCACGAACTGGCATGGTTACAGTTCTCCCATAAATGCTCTTTGCCATTCTGCTGGGTAAATATTTGTTTCATCCTTTTTTGAGTTCATCTCACTTTTTCCCGTTGCTCCCTAACACTTTGGGTCTATAAGGGTAAACTATAGCCTACCTTTTTCAAGCCATTGCGAAACTTCGTTTCAGTAGCCATTGGTATTACCAACATATCCTCCCCAGCTAGAAAACAATATTTCTTAGTCCGAGAATCATTGGCAATTAACACAGCTAAAGCCCGATCGGCACATTTAATCAAACGTGCTGTACCTAAATCCGTTAAACTACGACTACGTTGGTCAAGATCATCCAGAAATTGGATTACTGTATCCGGTAAAGACTTACTGGAACTAGCGTGTAAAAAGGTTTTCAAATCTTGCAGTTGATGTCCTTTGGCAACAGCATCTAGTAATAGCTTAGAGTCTAGTTGCCATACCAGATCGCTGACTTTCTCGGTATATTGCTCTAAAAATAACTGCTCCGCTGTAGTTAAACTATTTTCCGTAGCCACAATTTCCAAATTCGGTAATACTTTCAATACTGATTTAACTTCAATAGTGGGAGGATCATAAGTATCAGTAATACCGAGAAAATAAGCCCCCAAAGGAGTAATCCGAAAATAAAGTAACCCATCATAACGACTTAAAAAGTCATAATCATCTGCTCCCCATAAACTACGATAATCAGTGCGTATTCCTTGGGGATGAACATAAGCCACATCAATTAACCCTAAAGTCGCTGCATATTCAAAGAGAAAACATAAGGTATAACGCTCCTCCAGAATATCCCATGATGCTAAATCATAGAGATAGCCATACCCTGCTTCGCAGATATAGAGATGTTCCCGATAGCGAGAAACCTCAAATTCCTGACCCGTTGCTTGAATGTAGCGGAAAAATTCATCAACTTCGATCCAGCTATTGACAGGACATTCTTCTAATACGGAAACAATAGCACTTCTGCGTCCTGAAAGTGCCGTAAATCCTCGTTTCCCCTTGCCGGTTTGCCCTTTAATCTGATTAATGCGTCTAAATTCATCTAAAAATGTGGTTTTTAACCATTTCTTCCAGGCAGTTTGTAAACTTTTCTCAATGGGAGCAGTTAACGCCCTTTCTCCCCCTTTGGTTAAGGTTAATTTTTTCCCTGATAACTCCGCAAAACCAGCCACTTGCACGATTAAAGCTAAACTAAACCCACGAATTGAACCAATTTCATCTTCCCAAGGGTCTCGTTCTTCTTTTGGTTTATCCTCATAAAAATCCCCCCCATTAAGAACTTTGGTAATTTGATTCAGCGTTCCCTTACTCGGATGACGAGTTTTATCACTAACACTCACTTTTCCCCCTTGAATTAAGCGCAATACTGCCTGTAAATCTTGTCCAGCAGTTTTCTCCATCAAACGCACTTCTAAAGGAATTTCCTCAACTTTTGTGCTATATTTGTGACTCTCATCCTCAAATTCTTTCCATCTTAGAGGAATACTTGGAGGTAATTCGGTCAAGGTTTCAATTTGATCTTCTTTTGGTGGAGGGACAAAAGCTTTTAACTTTTTCTGGATATCTTCAGGAATAATATCGTAGTGATAGAAAAATAAACGTAATTTTGTCGGATTTCCTTTCTTATAATAGTCCCCTAAAATGCCAAAATTAGGTAATTTCCCATATTTAGCCTTAAACCGTTGGCCCTCGAATTGAGAACTATCTGAATAGACAACCTCGGATATTGCTGCTTGTTGCAACTCATCTAATTCTGTCCATAATTTTCCCAATGTATCCCCTTGTAAAGCGCGATAAGTTGCATCCACTAATTCTGCCTTACGTTTAGGAATGTCAGAGACAGGAAGCAAAGACAATAAGCTTTTCAGCTGATCCACATTGGTATTATTTAACGCTTCGAGTAAAGTGGGGATTTTTTCAGGATTTTGGTAGTAAGGCATAATTTTTAATCAGAAATTTAAAGGCTGGTCAATGGTCAATTGCTTGGTAAACTATAGCCTAACTTCTGTAAGCCATTGCGAAACTTAGTTTCTAATTCTAAAGGAACAACTAAAGATTTCTTCCCTGCCAAGATACAATATTTCTTGGTGCGAGAATCATGAGCAATTAAGTTAGCTAAAGCAGTATCAGCACAATCAATAATAATTCCTGTACCTCGTTTGGTTAAGCTATTCGCTTTGGCTGTGACATCCGCTAATAATTGCCGTACTGTTTTTGGTAAACTATTGCTACTTAATTTTAATAAAAAAGCTTCAAACTCAGATAATTTATGTCCCTCACTATGAGCATTCAATAATTGCTTTTCTGTGAGTTTCCACACTGAATCTGATATTTTTTCAGTATATAGATCTAACATCAATTGCTCACTGGCACTTAAGACTTCTCCTGTGACGACGATTTCTAAATTCGGTAAGACTTTTGCTTCTGAGGAAACTTCAACCACTGGTGGTGTATATTCTTTCGTTAATCCTAAACAGTATGCTCCTAAAGCGTTTAAGCGAAAATAAATTAAGCCATCATAGCTACTAAAAAACCGTTCTTCAAAGATCTTACTCCAACCTACTTTAGCCTTTCCCGGATGGACATAAGCCACATCTAATAATCCTAAAGTTGCCATATATTCAAAGAGAAAACAGAGTAAATATCTTCCTTCTAATGCTTCCCAATAATAAGAAGAGCTAGAATCAGAAAATTTTTGAGAAAGACCAATTTCTATAAAAGAACTATTTTCTAAAGAAAAACTATCAGTCGTAAGCCTGATAGAAAATTCATAACCCACTGCTTGGATATAATGAGAAAATTCCCTAATATCTATCCATTTTCCTATCGGACAATCTTTAATTGCTTTCAGAATCCCTTGTCTTCTTTTATGGGTTGCAGTTAAGCTACGTCCTGCTTTTCCAGTTTGACCTTTTATCTGATTAATCCGTTTTAATTCATCAATAATTTTAGTTTTCAGCCATTTTTGCCAAATCTGACGAATCACTTGCTGTGGAGGCGTATTTAAAGCGTTTTGTCCAGCCGAAGTCAATTGCAATTTTGTTCCTTCTACTAATCCCGCAGCTTGAAGTAATAAACACCAAGCAAAACTTTGAATATTACCAATCTCAGGAGCCTTATAATAATCTCCCTCTGCTAAAAGGGAATCAATGGCTTTTAAACTCGCCTGATTGGGATATTGAGTTTTAGCACTGACGGTTACTTTTCCCGAACTAATTAAGCGTAAAATAGTGAATAAATCATGAATAGCTGTTGCTTCTCGATGTTTTATTGTTAAGGGAATTTCTTCCCATTTTTCCTCATCCTTTTTAACTCCCTGAGAACTAATAAAAATCCCTCTTGATTTCAAAGAACGTCGCCAAACAGAAGGAAGTTGTTCTAACTTATCTAATGTTAAAGGTTCAGGTTCAGGTACAAATTTCTGTAATCTCTGTTTCAACTCATCTGGGATGAATAAACCTTGGCGATCTTGATAGAAAAAGAGTAATAGTTTAGTTGGTTCTGAGTAATAACCACTGGGGCCTAAAGCTCTTTCAAACCATTGAGGTTCTGCCCCATATCGAGCTACAAATTGGTTGACATTCCAATAAGAATTATCATGGTAAACCACCTCAGCAACAGCGTTTTGTTGAATTGGGTCTAATTCTAACCAAAAAGATTCTAATTGTGTCGTGACTTGATGAGCGATTAGAGGAATCAATTCTTCTTTTCTCTTCGGTGGCGTGGTATCTGTGACTAAACTCCCTAAATCACGAAGTTGAAACAAATCATATTTTTCTAAGATTTGACTTAGTGATGTAACCAGAGACATACTCAAACTTCCCTTTTGACTTTTTTTAAATCCTTAATTCTTAGGTCGGATTTTAACGAATTAACCTTTCGAGTCGATTTAATTGACAATCTCGATTTGATAACCATATCCTTGTTCAGTTAAAAATAATTGACGGTGACGAGCAAAATCTTCTTCACAAGTTCTCAGGGAGACTAAAGTATAGAATTGAGCGGTTCGGCCATCGCTTTTGGGGCGTAAAATCCGACCTAAGCGTTGAGCTTCTTCCTGACGTGAGCCATATTTTCCGGAAACTTGGATTAAAACATCAGCATCGGGTAAATCGAGGGCAAAGTTACCCACTCTGGAGAGGACTAAACCCTGAAGTTCTCCTTCTCTAAATTGTTGATACAATTCTTCTCGTTTTTTTTGAGAGGTTTTTCCTGTAATCAAAGGAAATTCGGTTAATTGAGCCAGTTGTTTGAGTTGCTCGATATATTCTCCAATAATCAAGATTTTATGCTTATATTCTTGTTGAAGTAAGGTTTTCACCACCTCATTTTTGCGGGGATTTTCAGCAGCCACCCGAAATTGTTGGCGACGGGGAGCAACTGCATATTCCATCTGTCTTGCTTCATCTTGGGGAATACGGATTTCCGTACAAGTGGCGGTGGCAATAAAACCCTGAGTTTCCAATTCTCGCCAAGGGACATCGTAACGTTTCGGTCCAATCAGGGCAAAAACATCCCCTTCCCGTCCATCTTCACGGATCAGGGTAGCCGTTAGTCCTAAACGTCGTCTGGCTTGTAATTCGGCGGTAATTCGGAAAATGGGGGCAGGTAAGAGGTGCCCCATAGATAATTAACCCCCAAGAACGGGCCTGAAACAGAGAAAAATGGCTAAAATCAGCCTCTTTATGAGGGCGATAGGTGAGAATTTGGTAGGTGGCTAAGGTAACGGGTGCAGTAGCTTTCTGTTCTCCTGAATACTCAGCAATTTGCTCTGAGGTTAAGTCAGTTTTATCTAGTAATTCCCTCCGCCACTGACGGACTGAGGTTAAGCTGGTGGTAAGAATTAGGGTATGTTCCTGAATTTGTGCCATTGCAGACATCCCCACCATGGTTTTTCCTGCACCACAGGGTAGGCAGATCACGCCACTCCCCCCTCCTACTTTCCCAGATTGATAAAAGATAGATGCCGCTTCTTGTTGATAGGGTCTCAGGTGAAAGGGATGACCGGATGTGGTCATCTGACGTAGGGTTAGGGGTAATCGATCTCCTTCTACATATCCGGCTAAATCTTCGGCTGGATAGCCAATCGTAATTAATTCTTGTTTCAGTAAACCTCGGAATCCGGTATAAACTAGGAAAACAGTGTCACCTAGGCGTTTTCCTAGTAAGGGAGCAACGGGTTCTTCTCGTAATAAAAGTTCAGCGAGGGGTTTATCTGCCAGTTTCAGGAGAAGATGATTACCATCTTCTGACTTCTCAATAACTGCGAGTCCATAACGTTGTCCTAAAGTGCGAATTTCTTGGCTGATGGCTTCAGGGATATCATACTTAGAATGTGCCTCTAATGCCTCAATCATCTCATTAATCGGCAATCCTGCTGCCCTTGCATTCCAAATACTCAGAGGAGTCAAGCGGTAGGTGTGGATATGTTCAGGACTTTTGACTAATTCAGCGAAGGGTGCGATCACGAAGTGCCAGGCGGAAGCCTGACCGCTTCTCTAGCTTCTTCTGCTCTAGGGGAATGAACTTCTAATAGTATGGTGCGATCGCTTTGAATAATCAGCGCATTTTCAGGGTTATAGGACATCGGATGAAATTTGGTCTTATTTAAAGAAAAAGAAGATTTGACCATTTCTTATTGATCACATTATAAAATTCAACCAATCCGATTCCTTCGACATTAAGGCTAAAGTCTAAGTTGAGAATATGTCACCTTTTGGCGGTCTCGCGCTCCGCTCGTGCGGCTGCACCACTTTCTCATTATGGCGAATGTGCTACAAAGCATATCACATCAGGTATTACTAATCGCCAAAGTAAAGATTTCTCATTTTTTAAAGTGGGGTCTTTGAAACCCTTACACCAATAGGCTTTAACAATTATTTACAAATTGAAAAATCGCTCTCATCCCAATAAACTCGTTCCATAATGAGAATTGCTGAGTTTTCTGTCATCGGCTTGACAAAGCAGCCGTCATTATCTCCCCAACAGAGAAATCTCGGCGGTCATTACTAAGGCGATCGCTGATTAGCTCAAACCAGATCACCGAATAATCCAGTTACCTCGTACCTCCAGTTACCTTGATGTTGGTAGTCAGTTATCTTTAAAGGTAACTACGGGAAACGTTGATGAGACAAGGATTTCAGACGAGGCTTTTACCTTAGTTACCTTTTTTTTCAACATACCCAAAGATTGAAACAGGAAAGGTACCGTGACAGTACCAATACTCAGTGCAGATAAGTGTGGGAAAAAATAGGTTAGAAAAA
>JASJEK010000270.1 GCA_030064915.1 Xenococcaceae cyanobacterium MO_234.B1 | reverse complement strand
TGGGAAAGTTCTACTGCTTCGGGAATACTCGTACCTGGAAAGGGTTCAGCTAGCCATAAAATTAGGTTGCGGTTTCCTTGTGGTAAATAATCGGCGGGAGGTAGTAGTTGAAAACTGATGAATAATAAAACTATGGGGAGTGCTAAGACAAATAAACGACGTTTTAATTTGCCTCTTCCCAGGGACCAACGCACAGTTTTTAGAAGGAATTTCTCTAATCTACCCTGTCCTAAGCGAAAAATTGCCGAAGTTTGGGCAACGGCACGTTCTAACCAATTACCGCCCCTATATTCTCCCCCTGCTAACATCTGTTCTGCTTCTGTCCGTTTGAGAAACAGTCCCGCTAACATGGGAATCAGAGTTAGAGCAGCAAACAGGGAAAATAGTACGGAAGCCGAAAGGGCAATCCCAATATCAAAGAATAATTGTCCTGCTTCCCCTGTAACTAATACTATCGGTGCAAACACTGCCACGGTAGTTAAGGTAGAAGCCAACATGGCACCGCCTACTTCCTGAGTACCATCGATCGCAGCTTTCATGGGGGTTTTACCCTGCTGCATGTGGGTGAAGACGTTTTCTAACACCACGATCGCATTATCTACAACCATTCCGACAGCAAAGGCTAGCCCTGCTAAACTAATTACATTCAGGGTACGATCTAGTAACCAGAAAACAATAAAGACCGTAATCAAAGTAGTGGGAATGGCGATAGCAATTACCCCAACTGTCCGCAACGAACCCAGGAATAACAGTAATACTAAAGCTGCTAAAATTGCACCGATAATTAGATTACCCTGGACAAAGGAAATCGACTCGTTGATATAGTCATTTTCATCATAGGGAATATCAAAAGTAATACCTTCCCCCTCGCGGTCAAATCTGGATTCTAATTCGGCTAAAGCCTCCCTGATTCCTGCTGAAATTTCGGGTACGTTGCCACCAACTTGACGAATTATGCCTACAGCTACCGCAGGTTCGTTATTCCTAATTAAGGCTCGGTCTTGGATAGCACGACCCATGCGAGCTTCTGCTACATCCCCCAGATAAACCGTCCCCGACTCATCCCGACGCAAGACAAATCCTTCTAATTGTTTAACATCGTTGATGCGACTCACCGTTCTAACGCGATACTCTCTTCTTCCCAATACTAAAGGACCACCGCGAATATCTCGGTTATTGTTGCGGAGGGTATTAACCACATCCCCAATGGTAAGATTACGAGCGGCTAGAGCTTTAGGATCGACAATTACTTCAACTTCCCTTTCTCTACCCCCAGATACTAAAAACTGTCCCACACCCTGTACCTGGCGGAAGCGAGGAACAACTACATCATCAACTAAATCCCGATAGTGATAGTCATCGGCAGTAAATCCTTCTTTGGGGGTTAAAATCACCCACATCATCGGACTGCTACTACCGCTTACTACTTCCACATCGGACTCATCCGCTTCTGTAGGTAGTGCTTCAACTTGCTGTAGCTTATTAAGGACGTCGACTAAAGAGCGATCGATATCCCTATCCCAATTAAACTCAACATTAATAGTACTAATACCTGCCCTACTGGTACTGGTAATTTCTTGTACTCCTTGTACCTCTTCTAGTCTTTCTTCAATGGGACGAGTCACTAAATCCTCTACTTCTGCCGGACTTGCACCTGGATAGGGAGTGGTAATACTTATTTCAGGGCGATCGCCTCCTGGCTGTAATTCTAAGGGTAATTGGAATAATGCCAGGATGCCAAATAAGGCTAGCAGGCAAAATAATACTCCTGTTCCATGTCGCCAACGAACGGCGGTTCTGATTAAGCTCATTGTTTTTGTTAGTTGTTAGTTGTTGGTTGTTAGTCCACAGATAAACACAGATGATTTTTCGGTAGGTATCTATTCATCAATAAATGATTTCGACATTTGAAAAATCATTGATGCAACAAGTCTGCTAATACTTGATTGATGCATTTAGTCAAAATCTGTTGGTAAATTTAATGTTTTTAGATGTCCAAAAAATCTGATTAGTTGTGATTTTTTGACTCTCGATTCTGATAGTTCGATAGGAATTTCAGTTTCGCTAAAAAAAGCAATTTCACTCACCTCATTATTAATTCGAGGTTTTCCCCCTGTAATTTGACAATGAAAAAAGAGTTTGTATATGCTGTAAGGTAAAGGCGGAGTATGTTGTTGGTGTTCGCGGTCGTATACAGCCAATAGCTTGATCGTTTGTGTTTCAAATCCAGACTCTTCCAACACTTCACGAACAACAGCTTGAGAAGGTGTTTCGTTAACATCCGCAAATCCTCCAGGCAAAGTCCACCGTCCAGCATCGGCAATTTCTCGAACTAACAATATTTTTTCGTCTTGAAACACAACTCCTCGCACATCAACTTTGGGAGTGGCATAACCAAATTCGATAGTATTAAGCTGAAGTAATTTTTCAACCGATAAATTCGTATGTTCTGCTAATATTTCAGCAGCAACAATTCCTATTTCTTCATATCTTTCGCGATCGTATTGGTCTTTACTAAAATGTAATCCTGTTTGGCTAATAGCCTGAAGTTTTCTACTCCATTTAATCCATTTTTCTGTCATATTTTTACAATTTTAACTGTATCAATAGTATGCTTTGTTTAAAAAAATCGCATTGAATAGGTTACATTTACTATTTAAATTCTTTATCCACTACATAAAAATGCGATCGCTTATTTAATGAGGGCAAATATAAGAAAGGAAACTAGAGAACTTAGCCGAAATATCATTCTGTCCACCTTACATTTGTTATTAGTTGGTTGTTACTTCTTGTCGGCGTTTTGTTTTTTCGGTAGTATCATCGATACTCAATGCACCAGCACCAGCATAAATGGTCATTAACAATCCACCAATCAGACCAATATTTTTGAGGAAATTATTCAACTCATCTGGATCGGCAATAGGATTATGAAATACTAAAGTTGCAGGAATTAAAAATAGTATTAATAATGTCGAGCCGAGTTTGACTTTGTAACCTAATAGAAGAGAAAAACCGCCAAGTAATTGAAAAGCAATAGTAAAAATCAATAAAACTTCAGCAATTGGTAAACCCTGATTTGCCATCATTTCAGTAGTACCACTAAAACCCCAAATTTTGCCAATTCCTGCCTTAATAAAAATCGAACAAAGACAGATACGTGCTGCTAAAGAAATATATTTCATATAGCAATTAACTCCTAATTATAAGATGGTTATTTTTAAAATAAATCAAACAATAACTATCTAATTTCTGGCTATTGTTCATTATCAATTAAGTCCGATTTTCTGGAGATATTAGAATGTATAAACTTAAAGAAAAGTCTTCATTTAAAATAATGTTTTTATTGCCTAGCTTGATAAACATTCGCTTACTTTAATTAACTATTTATCAAATTATTTTATTGATTAGTGTTTGTTTGTTTGATTTTGCGATCGTTTCTTTCTTCTCAACCATGCATCTACAGAAATGCGATTGAAACCAACTCCTGCTAGGAGAATAAATAAGACAATGTTGTAAATTAGTTGACTGCCCGCCGTATCCCAGTTTTGAATGATAGTAACGCCGTACATCAGAACAATCATCAAAACAAAACAGACAATCAAAGCACCCCGTGTAAATAAACCGATGGTTATCAAAGCACCGACAATTAGTTCTACTGGAGGTACTAGAGCTGCATTAATTCTGACCAAAAATTCAGGAATCCAGGAATCCTGCATGGTGTTTACCATCGAATCTATAAAGCCAGGAATCTGAAAAATTCTGGTAGCTCCATGATTGAAATAATTAATGCCCACTACAATTCGCAGTAAGGTGTAAGCAGCAACAACATCTCTTGTTTTTAAACCCAGATGAATTTTATTTTTGGTGTTGGCTTTATTTTCAAGCATGATTTAAACCTGCTAGAGCATCTGATTAGAGCGAGCAATTTGCTATCAACAATTAACAATCAACCATCAACCAAAGAATTAACTACTTTCACCGCAGCACTATCTCTAAGTCCATCTCCGCCTCTGACTACAATACTTTGCCCTTCTTCTAATTCGGGATTAGCAATCACTACCTCTTGTCCCAAATCCGCTACCATTTCTACTGCTAGCTGTTGGGCTTGATTATTGTTCACTGCAAACAACAGCCATTCATCTCCCCGTCTGGTTAAAGCATCCCGAGGCACGATAAAAGTATCTGCCTTCTCTACTGGCATAGCCAAATTTGCTTGAATAGCCATTCCTGGTAACAATCCTTGGGGTGGATTATCTAAACTAACTCTTACTAACTGTCGGCGAGAAGCAGTATCAGCCGTAGGTACTACCGCCGTAATTTCTGTTTCTTGTTGCCAATTAGGTAAGGGGCGGGCGGTTAAGTTTACTCTCATTCCTGGGGTGACTTGTCCGCTCAAGCTTTCGGGAATTTCTAAAAAGATATCTAAAGAGCGATCGCTCACCAAAGTCAATACGGGATCGTTAACTTCCACATAATCACCAGGATCCACATCCCGCGACTGGACTATCCCAGAAAATGGGGCTTTGATTTGGGTGCGCTCCATTCCTAACTCTGCTTGTTCTACGGCTGCGGTAGCAGCATCTACTAAACCCTGTTGTGCGTCGATCTCTTCTTTAGTAGGTCCTTCCTGTGCTTCGGCTAACAAGGCTTCAGCGCGGAATTTTTCACTGGTTGCAGCATCGGCTGCGGTTCTGGCTTCTACCAAAGCTCTTTGGGACAATGCCCCTTCTTCAGTTAAACCAGTAACTCTTGCTAAATTATCTTGTGCTTCTAATTCTCTAGCTATAGCTGCATTCAACTCGGCTCGGCGTTGGGCAATAATCTCAGGGCGAGTACCCACCTGCAACCGGGCTAAATTACTTTTTTCCTGTGCTAACCTTGCCTTTGCTTCAGCGAGCGCAATTCTAGGATCGGCATCATCCAGAATCGCTACAGTCATTCCCAGAGTTACCCGATCGCCTTCTCTGACTAAAACTCTTTGCACCATACCATCAATTTGAGGACTTAAAGTTGCTCTTTCCCCTGCTTCTACTTGTCCTAATAACTTAACCTGTCTATTCCCCGTACCGGTCGTTAAAGCCATGATTTCAACTGGTCTGGGGGGTGGTGCTTGGGTGCTGGTTTGAGCCGTTGGCACGGTTGAAGGGATAAATACTTGCCATAAAGCCGCGCCTCCTCCTAAAATCAGGGCAGCTAGCAACCATCCAGGTAATTTACTCTTGTTTTTGCTAGTTTCGGGCCTTTCTTCTCCCTGTTGCTCTTCAAACTGAAGCTCTGATTTTGGTAATTGGTTTGGTGGAATTTCAGTAGATTTCATGGCTTCTATTTATTTTGAGTTTTATTGGGATGCTAGCAAGTTTAATGAATTTTTTATAATTTTAATTTCTAAATGTGACACAGAAATGTCAACACTCTAGGATATTTATCCTGTACCAGGCGAGCGCTAAATAATTCTAATCAAAAAGCTTTATCCTAAGCTATCTTTCAGATGAGCGCTTACTCGTAAAGCATTGGCGATAATCGTGAGAGTAGGATTAACTGCACCCATAGAAGGGAAGAAACTACCATCAACTACATAGAGATTTTCTACATCGTGAGTGCCACAGTTGAGATCGAGAACTGTAGTTCTTGAATCTGAACCAAACTTACAAGTACCTACCTGATGCCAAACGGATTAATCTAATTTTGTTTATATCTTCGGTAAAAAACAGCTTATATGTATCTAACTTTGGTACTAGATTAATTTTAAATAATTATTTGGTTGAAGGTAATTATTGATTTTTTTACAAAAAAAGTGATTTAGAAATTGACAACTATCTAAAGATAGAGAAAAATTGAATAATTTTAATTTCCTGCTTTCTTACTTCTTAATTTTCCTTATAAAAGAAAAATCACAATAAAAAAAGTCGACCGCATGGGTGAAGATAACTTTTTTGTCGTGGGAATTGGGGCTTCTGCTGGAGGCTTGCGGGCTTTAGAAGAATTTTTTGAAAATATGCCTGCTGATAGTGGGGCAGCATTTATCGTCATTCAACACCTTTCCCCAGATTTTAAAAGTCTGATGAAAGAGCAACTAGAAAGGCGTACTCCCATGGAAGTACATCGGGTAGAAGAAGGTATGGCGATCGCTCTCCCGAAATTAATATCAAAGTTACACAGCAAGAAAACAACTGGTTATTTACTGTAAAAGATAACGGCATTGGGATCGAACCCCAATATTCAGATAAAATCTTTCAAATGTTTCAAAGACTGCACCACAGTTCTGAATATGAAGGGACGGGGATCGGTTTAGCTATCTGTCAGAAAGTAGTCACCAGTCACAGTGGAACAATCTGGGTAGAATCTCAACTGGGTGAAGGTTCGACTTTTTGTTTTACATTGCCAGTTTTAATCAGTAAGCCTTAGTTAGAATTCTTTATTGGTGCAGTTAATCACCATTACGAATGTAGTAAAACAGTTACGTTCGCTCAAAAGCTAAAAGGAGAGAAATGGTACTAGGTTTTGAATTAAAGGCTCTCCTAAACCAAAAAATCGTGCTTACGGCAGTGGCGCTTCGCGGTCGCGTATTTGTTGGATAGAATAAGGACAAGAAATTGGAAAAGTATCTATATTTAAACTTGTTTCATCGCTGGCATCTTCACGAGCATCTAGATAGCATTCTTCTAATACTTGCTCTAAATGTATTTTTAATACTGGATGTTTTCTAATCAATCTATCTATTTGCTTTTTAGCTTCTCTGATAGAACTTTTCCAGCTATTGCTTCTTTTTTCTGGTTGGTATTGCCATTTAAGTAAATGCATTAGTAATCTGGTTAATTGACTTTCTAGAGCATCTCGATGTCGATTTCCCAAATCTCTAACCTCTTGTATTAAATGCACTAAATCCAATTCATCCCATCGTTGTTGCTCTAATAATAACGCCTGTTCGTCTGCCCAAGCGATAAAATCTCGGTTATATAATTCTTTAATTATCATTTTTGTCATTTAATTTTATAATTTTACTTTTGTAAGAAGTCTCATGTTTTTTCTCAATACTCATAAGTTTCAAGAATGGATAATTATCAATTATCCATTGTCAATTATCAATTATCCATTGGTAAATTATTTGAGATTAATTGAAGTTATCTAGCAAAAAAGCCCATTTATCGGCAATTTCTTCGATAATCTTGGTTGTAGGTGTCCCAGCACCGTGTCCAGCTTTGGTTTCAATGCGAATCAAGACTGGATTATCTCCTGCATGGGCTGCTTGTAAGGCTGCTGCAAATTTAAAACTGTGGGCAGGAACAACTCTGTCATCATGATCGGCAGTAGTAATTAGGGTGGCTGGATATTTTGTCCCTGATTTGAGATTATGTAAGGGAGAATAGGAGTATAGTGTCTTAAATTCCGCCTCATTGTCAGGACTACCGTATTCAGAACACCAGGCCCAACCGATGGTAAATTTATGGAAGCGCAACATATCCATAACTCCTACTGCTGGTAAAGCTGCGGCAAAAAGTTCGGGGCGTTGAGTCATACAAGCACCGACTAATAATCCGCCGTTACTGCCACCTGCGATCGCAAGTTTGCTAGAGGAAGTATATTTATTAGCAATTAACCACTCTGCTGCTGCAATAAAATCATCAAAGACATTTTGTTTTTGCTCTTTCATCCCTGCTTGATGCCATTCTTCTCCATATTCACCACCGCCTCGTAAGTTGGGTACAGCAGAAACTCCTCCTAATTCCATCCAAACTAAGTTAGCAATGGAAAAACTAGGAGTAAGGGAGACATTGAAACCACCGTAACCATAAAGATAAGTCGGATTATTTCCATCTAGTTGTAAGTCTTTTTTATGGGTAATAAACATCGGGATGATTGTCCCGTCTTTACTGGGATAAAAGACTTGTTTGGTGACGTAATCATCGGGATTAAAATCTACCGCAGGCTGGCGAAAAATACTACTTTCTCCTGTTACCATATCGTAGCGATAAATTGTAGCAGGAGTGGTAAAACTGGTAAAATTATAAAAGGTTTCGGTATCGTATCTTTTGCCATTAAAACCACTAGCAGAACCAATTCCTGGTAATTCTACTTCACGAATAAAATTCCCGTCTAAAGCAAAAATCTTAATTTGAGATCGCGCATCTTTGAGATAGTCTGCTACAAATTGATTGTTAAGAATACCCACTGCTTCTAAAGTTTCTTCTGCTTCGGGAATAATTTCTTGCCGGTTGATTTTAGCAGGATTGTTAATATCAATTGCAATTACTTTTCCTTTTGGTGCATCTAAGTCAGTTCTGAACCAAAAGATTGAATCATCATTATCAATAAAACCATAGCTGGCTTCAAACTCACTAATTAATTCAATTACTTCTGAATTAGGATTTTGTAAGTCTTTGTAGAAAACTAAATTTTTGGG
>JASJEK010000269.1 GCA_030064915.1 Xenococcaceae cyanobacterium MO_234.B1 | reverse complement strand
CGATCCTCACCCCGCCATGGCATCTCGTAATCAATATGAACAACGGCTCTCTCAACTAGAATTCAAAGTACAAACCTATTCTTATGCTGTTTCATAAGTTTTGTCAGTCAACCAGTCGAAAACCTTATACAACCCGTCATACACTTATTAGCCATGCTTTAGATATGGACATGAATCCTGTAGCTGTAGCTCAACTTACAGGACATAATGTAGAAACTCTCTATGAAAATTATGCTGGGGTAGTTAACAGCCGTCCAAAGCTTCCAGAGCTTTAGATTTCTCGTGAATAGTTATTTTCTAGCTGGCTGGAGAATGAGAAGCGCAGCTTGTCATTCGGAAGGCAGCAACCCTAATCAATAGAGGAGGAAAACAATTATTTCTCATACTTAGAGAAACAGGGCGAAAAATCAACTATTCAAAAAAGCAATTGCATTAATATTATATAGCAATCGGATTTGATTTGTGAAATCAGAGACGGGTGTAAGCTTAAATGGGCTTGAATCAAGTTTCACGATTCACGTCATATTGCTATATATAATCATTACGCTGTGCCACAATTCAACATTGTAAGTTCGGTAGAGCCGAAGATTAAGTCATTTTTAACCAACTAAAAACTTGAGTTACTTCTAATTCCAAATCAATATCATCTAATACAGGTAACAGCTCGCTTCCTTGCAATAAAACAGGTTGCCGATTCGGAAAGAAAACTAAAATTGAACGATCTTCAGGATCGATAAGCCAACCCAACTGACAACCATGTTGTAAACAGTAGAGAATATTACCTGTTACTCGATTGGCTCTTTGTTCAGGGGAGAGAATTTCAATTACCCAATCTGGAGGCAACAAAAAATCGTTGGGAATTTCTCCAGATGCATCAAAGGGAATTCGTGACCACTTAAACACTGCAATATCTGGAACGATAGAGCGATTGCCAAAACTACAGCGTAGCTCTGGCAAAGCATAAGCCACTTGATTACTTTCTGCTACTTCGTTAATACTATTACAGAGTTTTAGTTGTAAACGGCTATGCTTTCCCTTGGGCATGGGCTTAGAAACAATCTCGCCATTAATGTATTCTTGAACAGGTTTAGTTTCTGGTAGAGAAAGAAACTCTTCGAGGCTGAGTACTTTGCTGGTTGAAGTAGTCACAATTTTAATCCTGCAAGGCGGAATTAATGTCAGTTTAACAAGACAAACTTGTCCTGCTCAACTCTCAGCCTTAAGCAAACTCTTTGAAAGAGCGAATTAAACCAGAAGACTTATCAAATAAAACTTCTGCCGTTCCCGTATCTCCATGTCTAGCCTTAGCCAAAATCAGTTCTAAAACTCCTGGTTGTGAAGTATTCCGATTGTAGTATTCATCTCGATAGGCAAAGATAATATTATCTGCCACCATCTCTAAAATCCCCGACTGAGAAAGATCGCACATCATAGGACGTTTATTTTGTCTGCCTTCTACTCCTCTACTAACCTGAGACAAAGCCAAGACTGGAACTGACAATTCTCCTGCTAATTTGTACAATCCCCTAGCAACATCACCCAATTCGTAACTGCGATTGCCACTACTATCGGCTGCCATCATTTGCAAATAGTCCACTACTACTAAACCCAGCTTCTTGTCCCTAGTTTTTATCTGACGACATTCAGAAGCAATACTAGAAACACTAATCCCCCGATTTTCATTCATATAAAGAGGTAGTTCAACAGCAATCTCCATGATGGAGACAATAGTTGCCATTTCTTTTGGAGTTAGAGGACATAATCGAGATCGGTGTTGACGAAGGCGATCGCTTCTAATAGGAGTTAAATTAAGATGTCTGTAACAGTCTAATTGACTAATTAAACTCCAAAGTCGATACTCTAACTGCTTTTTGGTCATCTCTAAAGAAAAGATAACCACAGGTAGCTCATGGTGAATCATTGTCTGAAGAGCCAGAAAGAGTGAAATCGCGCTTTTCCCCATTGATGGACGACCAGCCAAAATCGTCATTGTCCCAGGCTCAAAACCCACCATCAGATGATCCAGAGCCTCAAGTCCAGTGGGATAGATGGGAGAATGTTCTTCCAGATGATTAAAAGTAGCAACAGCAATCTCGCTGTTATGTTCGGTATCAGACCTCATTTTTTGATGGGAAACCTGGAAGATTTCTTGTTCTGAGCAATCTAAGACCGTCTCTAATTCGATGGTGGTATCATAACCAAAATCGACAATTTTGTGTCCAGCACAGATCACTTGACGACGAAGATACTTATCCATCACCAGCATGGCATAGCGGTCGATGTTCACTGCCGAAACAGTGCGATTGATCAATTGCCCTAACTTGGTTGTTCCTCCTACCGATTCTAAAAGCTTATGATCTGCCAGATAGGTACTAACTGACATTAAATCTGTTGGTTTCCCTTGGCTATGGAGAGTTTGAGCTACACGATAAATCTGTTGATGGGACTGTAGAGAGAAAGCTTCTACGACTAGAATATCTACCACTCTCACAATTGCTTCTGGGTCGAGTAAAATTCCGCCTAAGATGGCTTCTTCTGCTTCGATATTGATGGGGGGTAATGGTTCATTCATGATTTTTCACCTCCCATATCTGAGCCTTGGCTATTCTCAAGCTGTTGGGACATCTCCAAATCACGTAAGATGTCTAATCCTTGATTCACCTTAATTTTGAGCTTTTGAGCGGAGTCGGATTTTGGTAGTGCAGTATCTTTGGTAAATGTTTCTGGATTATTGATAATCTGGTCAACTGTTTCAGTTAAATGATTGTCAGGGCTTTTTCGATTATGAGTTGAGCTATTTTGCTCCATTGCTTGAGCAGTTTGAGGGTTTCTTGGTTCACTGGGTCTTTCTTGAGCTTCTGCTGCTTCTAACTTTTGTCGTTGTAGATGTTCTTGCCATCTGGAAATCGCTAGATTTTTTTCAGCGGTGCTAACTGAATTTGAGTCAGAATTTTGTGGACTACTACCACTTTTTTGCTTTTGATAAATTTGGTAATAAACTTCCCAGCGATTTTGTTGAGCTTTGGTTTTGCTGGCTAACCAAGCTTCTAAGTCATTAATTGGTCGCTCTAGATTATTCGTTTCCTCTTCTACGAATTTCAAAAAATTCTCGCGTTCCTTTTCTGAGAGAGAGTCTTTAAAGTCTAAATAAGTCTTATTAGTCTTAGGATTTTGAAACCTTTTCCCAGACTGGGTTTCAGACGACGATGGCGACACTGGTGACACTTTGGCGACATGAGTGTCGTTGGAGCGACATTGATGTCGCTGAGACGATCCTGATGTCGCCGAAGCGACATGGATGTCGTCAGGGGACATGGGTGTCGCTACTTCAGATTTGTCCTCAATTTTGAGGGATTTAGATTTCATCCGATACTTAAACTTATTAATTACCAGATCGATAAGATTCTCTTCTCGTAACTTAACTAAAGCTCTTTGAATACTACGGCGACTGATTCCTAAGTCATTGGCAATTTCTTGGGTATCGGCTTCCATTAGCTTTTCTCCAAAAGGATCGTTAGTTTTAAGCCAGAGATATACTGAAAGCTCTGATTGAGTAAGAATTCGATTCAGATTGAGAAATTCTTCGTGTTGGAGGGGATAAAACTTCCCTTGTATTTTTGTTGATGACATGATTAATAGATGAAAAGATGTAGCGAATCTGCGCCTCCTAAATCTTTCTAGGAGGCACTTCTGTTTTCTGATGGAAGAAGCGGGGATTAATCTATTAAGACTTACGACCGCGTTTCTTTGGTTGATTAGAAAGCAGAGAAGCTAAATATGCTTCAATTGCCTTTTGATGAGCTTGAGGAGAAGAGATATTGGCAAGCCAATCTCGCAAAAGACCCTCGTGATAACGGATAGTTCGACTGTTTAAGTATTGAAAATGAATTCCGACAATCCAGTGTCTCTGGCGATAAATCTTCAGAGTATGAGTGGAAATGCCTAACAATTTGGCAGCAACGTGCTTATTTACCCAATTCCTGTCGGGTAATGACTTTTGCCCTAAATAAAACAACATGGTTTTTCTCCTTCTAGTATCGCCGAGATACAAACCACACTGACTCTCCAAGGGCAGCTAAATTACTGACAAAATCGAATTTCACTTTGGTCGAGTAAAATAAAGATAGCGCAGCAAAAGCTGACAAAAGAGAGTCGAGTCAGATTGGGTCTACACCGGCAAGTGAACAGCCCCTATGTTCTCGGCTCTTTTGCTTTAATATCAATTCTTCTCTAAAGATATCACATAATTCTTTAAAATAAAAAGCTTATTTTATACATAAACGCATAATTTAGTTAATTTATGTATCAGCGTATAAATAAGCATAATATAAATATGTATTTTATACTTAACCACATTTTTTGGTAAAATATTGTAGCGAGAATTATTTTGTGTAACTAGACTGTGACAAGTGATCATGTATCAACCGAGTCTTTCTCAGGCAAGCCCTTACCAGAACTGATTAAAAGGATTAGAAATACGAACAATCTTACTCAGGCATCTTTTGGAAAGCTATTTCAGCCTCCAGTAACTCAGCCTACAGTGGCACGCTGGGAAAAAGGGGAACAGATGCCGGATAGAATACATTTTCCCAAAATTGCTTCTTTCCTCAATCTCACTTTTGAAGAACTGTTGCAACTTATCGAAGCTCCGCAAACTATAGCAAGCAGTTTAAAAATAGAAAATAAAACCCTTACTCCTAACAAGCGACATTTGACCATCCTTAATAGAGGGGTAAAAGCCTGGAATCGATGGAGAATCAAAAATCCAGATGTGATTCCAGATCTTGCAGGGGCAAATTCTTTGGCATATGAATTGTCTGGAATAGATTTAAGTGACGCAAATTTGAGAGGCGTGGATTTGTATCGAACCAATCTAAGTGAAGCCAAACTTGTATGTGCCGATCTTAGAGAATCTACTTTAGATAGTGTCAATTTACGGGATGCCGATTTAACAGGAGCCAAGATGTCTGGGGCAAATTTCAGCAACACTTACTTTACAGAGGCAAATCTGAGTAGAGCTAACTTGAGTGGAGCAATTTTAAAAGGTTCTTCTTTATACAAAGTAAATCTAGAAGAGGCGGATCTTAGTAATGCCGATCTGACTGTAGCAGATTTAAGAAACGCTAATTTAAATCGCGCAAATCTAGAGTATGCGAATCTTGTATCTTCTTATGTTTATGGTGTTTCTACATGGGATATAAAGCTAAAAGGAGCAGTTCAAAAAAAACTAAATATTTGTCCTTGGAAAACAGCATATATTTATGTAAATGATATTAGAGCTGCTTACATAAAATCATTGGCAATGGCTAATTCAGAAGACTCAAAAATTTCTGCTATTGCCAATGATTTTCAGGCTGCTCTTGAAGCGCAAAACAAGAGTTTTAAAGAGGGAATTAATCAAAAAAAAAATAATACAGGAGGAGAGGATGAAGCTTGAACTTGACAGTATGCAAGGAGGATTGAGTGTTGAAAATACTCCAAGATGTAAAATTTTCAGACATATTTACAAATGGGGTGATGCAATTAGTCGCAGTTTGCTAAGAATATATGAGTTTAAAAAGAGAACAATTGTTATTGCCAGTGACTTAAATCGTTGTGTTATTTGGGATGAATATTTGATCGAAAAAGTTGTTCAAGATTTTAAATTAAATACTGATAATTTATTTTGGATAAGTCATGTAGGTCTATTTAGTATGGGTATGTACCCAAAAGAGGATTTTTTACATACTATTATTAATTGGCCAAAAAAGTTTAAATTTCAGCAAGCAAAATGTGAACTCATCACAACAATAAGTATTGACTTAGAGGAAGTAGAAAAATTGATCGAACATCGTCTAGAGCCTGTAGAGACATGGCTTGGACTCGATCTTATGATTCAAGCTGAAAGGAAAGAAAAACATCAAGAAAAAATACAAAAACTCTTATATCATTATTTACAAGAGCAACTTGTTTTTTTATCGCAGCATAGAAAAATTCAAAAAATCCTATCTCAACCGTTAATTGGAGCTTTTTTCTTCTATCCAGAACAACAAGAAAATAATGAAGAATGTATAAAGTTTTTAGGATGTACAGATTTAGAACAAAGCAATGATAAATGTGAATTACTTGCTCTATCTTATATACCCAAATATTATCCAGACAAAGAAATAATAATTTGTGTATGTATAGAAGATATATATTGCTACTGCACAATACTATCACAACAGGCTTTTTTGATGCCTAATTAATTAATGAATTGCTATTTATTTAATTAAATATTGTCTAACTAAACTGATATCAACTTCATACCTTCATAATTAATAATATTAGGAGTAGAAAATGAGCTTAGATTTCAATATCATTGAAACTGGTGTCAATATAGAAGACTATTGTGATAATTATAGAGTTTCAAGACATTGCTTTAGATGGAATGAGTCAAATATATGTTTAGTTAGAGCATACTGTTATCCTCGTAAAAATGTAGTTGTTATTAGTCATGTACAAGGAGAAGTTATTAACAATGAGGAACAAATAACAACAATTATTCAAAAGATTCAGCTAAAGCCCAAAAAAACTATTTTGATTACTAATATTAAAAATAAATTTTACAAACGCATAGTAAGATTAAATCCTCAGCAGCTAAATGATGAGGAAGAAATTAGTTTGCACATGGTCGAAGAGTTAATTGAATCTAAACTAGAACCAGTAGAGACGTGGTTAGAACTTGATGTCGATCAATATCAAAAAAATGAATTGCATAGACAAAAAGAAATTAAAAAGCTATTACAACTCTATCTAAAACCCGACTTAGACTTTTTAACTTCAATATTTGAACAAAGAGAATATGAACTTGAACAAATAGCATATAAATTTAGCCGATACCAAAAACCTAATATCCCCATGCGAGGTGCACTTTTTTATTATCCAGAAATTAAGGATGAAAACCAACAGAAAAAAACCCGTTTTTTAACGCAAGAATATTTAAAAGAATCTTACAACTACTACGAACTATCAGCTTTATCATACGTAAATAAGTACGATGTGAAAAACGAAGTTGTAATTTGTGTTCAAATAAGTGATGAGCAAGTTGTTTGTGGGATCTTTCCAAAGATTGACTTTCTTTGGGAAAAAAAAACTAAATAATACCGCTCATTTTGCTAATAGTTAATTTTTGGTAATTTACAGTTGTAATCTTTGCCACTGCTGTTGAATACTGTCTCGTTCTAGCCCTAAATTAACCTGAGTGCTAGGAACAAAGCGTTCAGTTTGTCCTGGAAACTTCTTAACCCTCACTCTAACCGCAGCAGCAGGCAAACCAGCAATCTTAAAATATCCTCTTAAATCTGGTAAATCTTGCAGTTCGGCAGGGAAAACAGCATAACTTTCTCGTAACTGTTCGTTTTCACTGAATGTTCTATTTTGTCCACCTTTATGATGGCTACGACTGCGATTACTTGTTAAATAAACTGACTCCTGTTTACCGATAATCTTTGCCATTGTTTCTGCCGTTTGGGGGTCAGCACAATTTAAAATCAACTTAGTTTTAGTTCCCTGTAAGATGATTCGGGTATCTTCACGACCATAAATCTTGGTAATCTGAGCTTCCGTTTGAGTTCCTAAGATGGGACAACCTAGAAACTTACGACTTTCACTGAGTAAGCGATGTAAACTGGGTAACTGATTTAAAGCACCCAACTCATCAATGACAATGGCAGTTTTTCTTCCTCTTTCTTCGTTAGAGAGTAACCCCTTAAGCATCAACTCAAAAATAAGACTATACAAAGGTTTTAATAACTCCGTATCATTTTCTCTCAAAGTAATAAAAATCCATCGAGGACTATCACTAGCACCCCAATTATAAAAACTCAGTGCTTTATTCTGAGATGGGATGAGAGAGGAATAAAACTCACAATAGTTAACCACAGTAGACAGTACAGAAGTCGCTACTTTTTCTTCTCCTAAATATCTAGCAGCTAAAGTTCCTGAGAGAAATGAGCTTAAAGTTGCCTCATCACTTTGTAGTAACTCTAATAACTCTTGATTACTTTTAGTTTGGCGGAATAACTCTGCTAGAATGGCTCTTGCTGCAATTGAGAAGAAAGGCTCTTTGGTTGATTCTAGAGGAATTAGAGCTGCTGCCATAGTTTCTGGTCTAGCTGGCTCATGGTAATGTGTCCAGTGACAACTCCGAGCATCAAAAGGATTAAAAATGAGGTCTTTTCTGGGGTCGTAGAATTTGGCTAACATTTCCCCACCACGGTCAAATACTATTCCGCGAAAATCAGTTCGCTGCTTGAGAACAGCCACCATCTGACTAATGGCTTGAGTTTTACCACTCCCAGGAGAGCCAACCACAAAGAATCCCCGATTTTCGTATTGAGCGGAAATCGGCATTTCTGCTAGTTGCAGTTGAGGCTGGTTTTTCAGCTTTGGTTGTCTTTTTAG
>JASJEK010000268.1 GCA_030064915.1 Xenococcaceae cyanobacterium MO_234.B1 | reverse complement strand
CTTATTATTAGCACTACTGTTAGTTGGCTGCAATGGAACATCAGGAATTAGCACGGAGAAAATTACTATTGGTGTAGTTGGTTACGGTGATGAAGTACGCTCAATAGATGAATATGAACCTTTACAGCAATACCTAGCAAAAAAAACTAAATCCATTGTTGAGTTAGAACCAGCCTACAATGAACTACAAGCTTCAGAGCAAATTCGCAGAAAAAAATGGTCAATTGTTTTTGCCCCTCCTGGATTAGCTGCGATCGCAATGGCTCAACAACTCTACGTACCTCTGTTTCCCCTAGAAGGTGTAAGTAGCCTAGAGCGATCGGTTTTTGTCGTTAGAGATGATAGTAATATTAGACAGTTAACAGACTTATCTAACAAAAGAGTAGCTTTAGGACAACCAGGTTCTGCTGCTGGATACTATTTACCTCTATATGACCTCTATGGCTTAACTCTAGCCCAAGTACGTTTTGCACCTACACCTCAGCAAATTTTACAATGGGTTAGTGATGGTGAAGTAGAAGCAGGCGCATTATCAGAAAGAGACTTTGAAACCTATCAAGCTCAATTTAGTACAAAACTTCGAGTCTTGCACAAAAGTCGTTGGATACCCTCTGGTGTTGTGATCATTAGCAATAGTATTGAACTCAATCTACAAGAACAAATTAAAAACGCCATGAGTCAAGCTCCCACTAATATAATTGCTGATTCTGGTTATGTTGTCGATGCAGACTTGCCAGATTACCTAGAATTTATCAAGTTAGTCAACAAAGTTAAGCCTTTAGAAAAGCGAGTCAGAAAAACTCCTGCAATTTTAACTATTGACGCGGTAAATTAAGCTCTTGCAATACAGTAGAGTAATATGAGTAATATTCTGTATTATTAATGAAACATCCCTGCCTTTCATGAGGGGCTGTGGGGAATTTACTTCCGCACCTTGAAAGCCCCGTCCCGTAGGGTTTAGCCTACGGGTATTCTCACTCTGCATGATAAATATGCTCTTCACAAGATTTTTTTTGATGGGTTTCGCTATATTTTGGGGAATTATAAAGTAGTGAGTCACAAACCTAGTATGTACTAGAGAGCTTTTGTAAGATCCTAAACTACATTACGTAAAAGTATCTATCAACTAAATTTTGGTACATATATAAAAAAATATCTATACCTATAGCTTATAAATAATGCTAGAACTTGAACAAAGTAGTCATATATTAGTCATAGAAGATCCTAGTTTTAGAAGAACCATAACTCTAGATAAGGCTTCTTATACTATAGGGAGGCACTCTGATAATGATATTGTTCTTTCTTCTCAAAAAACCTCTCGATATCATGCTACTTTTGTACGCAGAACTGATATTAAAACCAATAAATTTTCCTATTGGATACTAGATGGTGATTTACAAGGAACTAGAAGTAGCAATGGCATATTTGTCAATGGCAAAAAATGTTTAGTACATGAACTAAAACATGGAGATATTATTAAGTTTAGTAGTGATGTAAAAGCAAGATATCATATCCTATCCAATTTTTCACAAATAGCGGACAGTATCACAGAAATCCCTGAAGTAAATCAGCAACTACCATTTCAAAGAGATAATCGGAAAAATACTCTAATTAGCAAAGAAACAATTGTAGCTCCTTATGAGCAATTTGAACAACTTAATGATTCAGAGTTAGCGAGATTATCATCCCTTGGCGAATTAAGTTCTCAACCAATTATCGAAATTGATCTTAATGGAAATATTACTTATCTAAACTCAGCAGCTATTATTACTTTTAAAGATATTACCCGAAGACAGCTAAATCACCCTTTATTAGCAGGGCTAACTGAAAATTGTAATGACAATGGAAACTCTTTTATTAGAGAAGTAAAAATAGGAGAGCACATTTTTCAACAAAATGCTCATTATCTACCTGACAATAAAATTATTAGAAGCTATATCACAGATATTACCCAACAAAAAAAACTGGAAAAATTAATCAAAAATAGGGGTATTTTATACCAATCACTATTACAGAAAATAACAGACAGTATAATTTTAGTAGATGAGAAAACTAAAAAAATAGTATTTATTAATACTGCTTGTAGTAATCTGTTAGGTTATTCTGCTACTGTAGCAGCTAATATGACTATTGATGATTTGAGTTTTGAACCCAAAAAACTACAAGCTATCTTAGACGAAGTAATAACTATAAATCATAACTACACTGGAGAGCATTTTCTGCGTCACCAGGATGGCTTTGGAATAGAGCTAAATTTAAATGTTAGTTTTATTGATTTAGAAATCGAAAAACTACTTTGTATTATTTTATGGCATTCTGGAAATACTGAAGCCTCCAATCAAGATAATAAAATTTTAGGATTATCAGAAAGAAAAGTATATGAAAGACAATTAGAAACTGCTTTAGCCAATGCCAAAAGAAATAAAACACTACTAGCAGTAATATTTTTAAGTATTACCAATTTTACAGAAATTGAAAAGAAATTTAGTAAAAACTTTAGTTTTTTATTGCTCTCTAGTTTTGCAGATAGAGTAAGAACTTGTTTGCGTTCAGGAGATACAGTTTCATATTGGGAAGAAAATAAATTTGCTCTTTTAATGCCACAAATTGGTGGCGTAGAAGAAGTGGCAAAAATTAGTCAAAGAATTATTGATTCTTTAGAAAAATATTTTAAAATCGAAGACCAAACAGTACGACTTGATAGTACCCTTGGAATTGCAATTTATCCCCAGGATGGAGAACGCTCGGATATCTTGATTAAAAATGCTAATTTAGCCTTAAATCGCACCAAACAAAAAAGAAACTATAATTATCTATTTTATAGTTCAAATATGAATTCTCAGACTTCGGTAGTCTTAAAACTAGAAAAGTTTTTATATCAAGCACTAGAGAAACGAGAACTTTTACTACATTACCAACCACAAGTTAATGTTACAAACGGCAAGATACAGGGAATAGAAACACTTTTACGTTGGCAACATCCAGAGTTAGGATTATTATTGCCTAATAGCTTTATCAAACTAGCTGAAAAAAATGGCTTAATTCTTCCTATTGGAGAGTGGGTATTAAGAACTGCTTGTAACCAAAGTAAAATATGGCAAGCTGAGGGTTTACCCCCTATCAAAATGTCTGTTAACATCTCTTTTGTCGAATTCAAGCAACCTAATTTTTCTTGGCTAGTTCAAACAATTCTTCAAGAAACTGGCTTAGAAGCCAATTTATTAGAGTTAGAGATTACGGCGAATACTCTGATGCAAGATTATGAATACTCTTATCAGGTTTTGTCTCAGTTAAAAGATATAGGAGTCACTATTTCTGTAGATGATTTTACTGCTGGACTATCTTCCTTACAGAAACTCAAAAAATTACCATTAAGTACTCTAAAAATCGACCAAAACTTTGTCAAAAACCTTAAAAATGAACCTCAAGACTTAGCAATTATTTCTACCATGGTAGCTTTAGGAAAAGGCTTGAATTTGAGAGTGGTTGCAGAAGGAGTAGAAACTAAGGAACAAATGAAATTACTGCAAAGTCAAGAATGCGAAGAAATGCAAGGTTTTTGGTTTAGTCGTCCTTTAGTAGCAGAGGAAGCAATTAAGTTATTACCTTTGGATTATTCGGAATAAATTAAGAGTATCCAAAACGATAACCTTTACCATAAACAGTATGAATTAAAGTTGCTTTACCTTTAATTTCGATTTTTCTTCTTAATAAACGAATTAAAGCAGCCAAAACATTACTACTAGGTTTTGTGTTGTCTTGCCACAGATAATTATAGATTTCTTCATGGGTTAATAATTGACCAGGATGACGCATAAAATACTCTAAAAGATCAAGCTCTTTTTCAGATAATTCAATTGCTTTTCCACAACGATATACTAATTGATTATCTCTATCTAGTTCGAGATCGGCAAATTTAAGTCTTTCTGTAGTATTTTGTTCTAGGGTGGGCATTCTCCGCAACAAAGCCCGAACTCTGGCTAGTAATTCTCTTAGTTCAAATGGTTTAATAAGATAATCGTCAGCACCAGCATCTAAACCTATTACTCGATCATCAATAGTATCTTTTGCTGTAAGAAATAATACAGGAGTAGTTAAAGCATGATTTCGTATTTCTTGACAAATTTCTAAACCAGATTTGTGTGGAAGCATCCAGTCTAAAATTAGTAAGTCGTAGTTATTCTCTATAGCTAGTTGTACTCCTTTGTTGCCGTCGTGAGCAATATCAACTTGATATCCTTCACGGGATAGAATTTTACTCAAAGGATCAGTTAATTCTATTTCATCATCTACTAAAAGAATTTTCATGTCTTTTTCATAGCTCAATTTTAAGACTCAATAAATATAACTAGCTAATTGTCAATCCATCATTTATTACTTCTGCTCTTTATTGTAAGATATACTAAATTGTAAGATATACTAAAATTAGTCAAGAATCTGTACTTGATTTCTTAAAATATTATGTTTAAGTAATTTGGTCAGATCTTTTCCAGATAGAGGACGGCTAAAATAGTGACCTTGCATATATCGGCATTGTAAGGTGGTGGTTAAGAAATTTCTTAACTCTTTTGACTCTACGCCTTCAGCGACTACGTTGATGTTAAATGCTTGTCCTAAACTGAGAATGGCACTAACAATAGCAATATCTTCGGGATTGCCGATCAAATTTTTAATAAATGATTGATCAATTTTGATCGTATCTAAAGGAAATTGTTTGAGATAACTTAGAGAGCAATATCCTGTCCCAAAATCATCCATTGCTAAAGTAATTCCCATATCATGAAATTGCATGATAATGTTTTTGGCTAAGTCAGTATTTTGCATAGCAGTAGTTTCAGTAATTTCCAATTCTAAACAAGATGGTAATAATTTATTTCTTGCTAATATTTGACCCACTGTTGATACTAAATTTCTTTGCTGAAACTGTTTTGGAGAAAGGTTAACCGAAACTTTTAGGGGTGTTAGTCCCATTTTTTGCCACAAGCGATTTTGAGCGCAAGCAGTTTCTAAAATCCATTTTCCGATAGGAATAATCGCGCCATTTTCTTCTGCAAGGGGAATAAAAATATTGGGCGAAACTAATCCGAATTCAGGATGTTGCCAACGCACTAAAGCCTCTACTTTGACAATTCTATTGGTTATTACGTCGATTATGGGTTGGTAGTAGAGGACAAATTCTTGGGTTTCTAGTGCATAGTGTAGTCGGGTTTCTAATTTTAGGAGTTTTTGTGCTTGTGAGTTGAGCGCTGAATTATACTGTTGATAGTTATTACGTCCCTCTTCTTTAGCTCGATATAAAGCAGCATCAGCATTTTTGAGGAGAGTTTCTGCATCTTTGCCGTGATCTGGATAAATAGCAATACCAATACTACTGGTAACGCGAAGACAATGATCATTAAGCTCAAAAGCAGGATGCAAAGTATCTAAAATTCTTTGAGCAATTCTAGTAGCATCTTGAGGTGAATTAATTTGGGGTAGCAACAAGGTAAACTCATCTCCTCCCCAACGAGAAAGCAAATCTCCTTCTCTGAGACAATTCAAGAGACGTTCAACTACACTTCTCAATAAAAGATCGCCTATTGCATGACCTAAAGAATCGTTGATAGTTTTAAAACGGTCTAAATCAAAAAATATAACGGCAAACTTAGTTTGAGACTTATTAGCTTTGTGTAAAGTTTCAGTTAAGTGATGATTAAAAAGGTTGCGGTTAGCTAAACCAGTTAAAGTATCGTGAAAAGCTTGATGTTTGATTAACTTTTCTGCTTGTTGTCTTTCCGTAACGTCACGGAAGCTCCAGACTCTACCGAGATTCTGATCTTGAAGTTTCTGAATTTGAGAATAGCATTCGATAATCTTGCCATTTTTTAGTTCTAAAATTGAGTAGTTATTGCTATTTAATTGGGCTGCTTTGTGATCTAGATGACAACAATAAGGTTGGGATAATTGCTGAAGGATAAGATTTATAACTTGAGTTTTAGCTAGTTTATTAGATAATAAATTGGATATTTCCCAAATATCAGCAAATTTTTGATTAAACCGAACTACCTTGCCACAATTGTCCACTACTAAAATGCCGTCGGCGGTGGCTTCTAGGGTAGCTACTAAGAGGGAAAGAGATTCTTGTAGTTGTTGGTTCGTAGCTATAAGTAATTGATTTTGTTGTGCTAGCTGTTGTTCTTGTTTGTAGGAGCGTAGAGCTTCTGATACTGTTAGAAGCAAGTCAGTTTCATCCCAGGGTTTAGGAATGTAGCGATAGAGTGCACCTGCATTTACTAGATTCCTGATCGCGACTGCTTCAGTTGCTCCTGTTAATAAAATTTTTAAAGTTTGAGGATATAACTTATGTAGTTCGATCAACAGCTTATCCCCCGACATTTTTGCCATATTTTGGTCGGAGATAATTACAGGAATTTCTATTCCCTCAGCTACTAGTTCGGTCCATACATCCAGTACCTCTAAACTATTGTCGATAAGTTCGATATTATACTGATTACCAAAACAGCGTTTTAACTGTTCTCCTAAAATACTGAGGATTACTCGATCATCATCGACGCAAATAATTGCTTTTTCCCTCATTGCTTACCCTAACGCGGAAGTGATAATTTGATAGAGTTCCTCTTCTGTCCAAGGTTTATGCAGACAAGCGTAGAGATTGGCTTGTTGTTGGGTACTGGAGATCCCATATTCGTCAGCTTGTCCTGTAAGCATTACCGTGATTAAGTTGGGAAATCGCTGATGAATTTGAATCAAAAATTCGTCCCCTTTCGCTTCTGGCATCAACCAGTCACAGACAATAACAATAACCATGATCTCGATCTTATCTTCTTCTAACTCTTCGATTACTTCCCAGGCTTCTTCAGCACTTTCTGCCATTTCGTAAATATAGCGATCGCTAAATTGGCGTTTAAGTTGTTCTTTAAGACTATCTAAGATAACTACAAAGATTTTGCCCTGTACTTCGAGGGGAATACCACAACCCTTATCAGTAATTGCTACCTTGGCTAACTCTTTTTCTTGATAAATTGCAATTGTAAGAGTACCTTTTCCTTTCATAGCTTGAATTCCATTGTGAATATGGTTTGTCCACACCTGCATGAGTTCATCTGGATAACACCAGATTTCAGGAATGGGTTGATACTCTCGAATTACTTGAATATTGCTCTTAAGCTGGTTGTAATAAATCTGCAACACAGTTTCTATGCCATCCCTTATTTGCATTAACTGCTTCTCTCCGCCTTGGTCTTGACGAGTATAATTTTTAAGAGCAAAAACGATTTTAGAAGCACGCTCTACTGCCGTCTCAATTGTACGGTTGTTAGTAATGAGCCGAGTTAGATTATAAGGGAGGTCTAATATCCAATTTACTTCATTATGTTTGAGCAAGGGTAAAAATGATGATATCTCTTCATAAACTCCTATATCAATCAAAATATCCCCAATGCTGCGAGAATTCTGTATTTGATGCTCTTGTAACTGTTTTATGAGTCGGCGTTTTAGGGGACGTTTTTCCGCCGAAATAAGTAGATGATTACGCCCTATGGCGTAATTTAGGTAGTTGTTCAATAGATTTGTTCAACAGATTTGTTCAATAGATTCGATTAAGGCTTTAGTAGTGTTCCCAGCAGATCGGGCTTGTTTCTGTTGTTGAGTGTAAATAGTTTCTACTTTTGCGATCTCGCCTTCGGCGAGGCGCGAAGCTGACCACGAGGAACGAGTGAACCTCTCTCGGCTTTGCCGAGGCGCTGCGCGGACAGCCCCAAGGGCTGGCGCTTCGCGATCGCATTAAATAATTCATCTATAAAAGCTACGTAAAAAAGCACTTAAAATATCACCTTATCGAATTATGGTTCAGTTGATAGCCCCAAATTTATATATAGTAGAGGTATAACTAGAACAAATGTTGAGCCTTCATTAACTCTGCTAAATAACTCAATTTTGCCTCTATGAGCTTTAACGATCGCGTTAACAATAGAAAGCCCTAAACCGGTACTTTTTTTGCTGTAACTATTCCCTCCTGTTTGAAACCGCTCAAAAATTTGCTCTTGTTCCTCTATGGGAATACCTGTTCCTGTATCCTTGACCCAAAACCGAGCATAATTGTTAGATACGGAAGAGCCAATAGAAATAGTATCTTGAGGTTTAGTATGTTTAGTGGCATTTTGTGCCAAATTAGTAATAGCTTGGACTAATCGCTGACGGTCTGCAACAATCAAGCCTGTTCCTACTGATTCTAATTGCCAGTTGCGATCGGCAATAACCCTAGCTTTGACATACATATCTTCTGTCAGATTACTAATGTCTAACGTTTCCAGTTGCAAAAAATTCGGTTGTTCTGATTTCGCCAACAACATCAAATCAGCAATAAGGCGATTCATCCGTTCTAACTCATCAAAAATAATCTCTTTCGTCTCATTTTGGTCTTCGGGAGTATC
>JASJEK010000267.1 GCA_030064915.1 Xenococcaceae cyanobacterium MO_234.B1 | reverse complement strand
CATAATTATTTCTTATGATTTATTGTTTCCTGCAAGGATTTGTTAATAATTGATTGTTCATTGTGAATGGTTGATTATTGAATTCGCTTATAACCTTTGATTATTGCGATTTTCTCCTATTCACAGTTTCATAGTCTATGAATAACTATTTAGTAACCACTATTTAATAATGATTGTGATTAGAATTTGGCGATTATTAAAAGAGACATTCCAACAATGGCAAAAAGATAAAGCCTCTCGCATAGCAGCAGCTTTGGCTTATTACACAATTTTTTCTGTTGCACCTTTATTAGTACTGGCGATCGCGATCGCGGGAGCAGTATTTGGACAAGATGCTGCTAAAGAACAAATTGTGACTCAACTCGAAAGTTGGGTAGGAACCAAAGGCGCAGCACCTATATTGGTAGCGTTAGATAATGCTAGTCAACCAGGAGCAGGGGGAATTGCTTCTCTTGTTAGTATTGGATTTTTACTACTAGGTGCTTCTGGAGTACTAGCCCAATTACAAGATGCTTTAAATACCGTCTGGAATGTTGAACCAAGAACAAATCGCGGTATTTGGGAGTTTATTCGCAAGCGGTTACTATCTTTTTTAATGGTGGTAGTCATCGGCTTTATGCTGATGTTATCCCTCATTCTCAGCACGGTAATTTCTGCTTTGAGTAAATATCGAACTGACTTTCTCCCTGGTTCAGGAATAATTTGGGAAAATTTAGACTTTATTGTCTCTCTTGGTTTAACTAGTTTTATGTTTGCTTTGATGTTTAAATATGTTCCCGATGTTGAAATTACTTGGAAAGATGTAGGAGTAGGGGGGGTTATTACCGCTTTACTGTTTTCTTTTGGGAAATATCTCCTTGGATGGTATCTCGGTCAAGGTAGCATGGGTTCTGCCTATGGTGCTGCTGGTTCTTTAATTGTCTTTTTAGTCTGGATTTATTATTCTGCCCAAATTATTTTACTCGGAGCAGAGTTCACCCAAGTCTATTGTCATGTTTTCGGCTCTAAGAAAGTTTCTGACGAATTTCTGTTAACTTCCGCCGTCAGAAGTCCCCCGACTTGTCGGCGGGATGAATGACGGACAGGGTTTATTGGTTTACAGTTTAGACATGAAATCTTTATATAGCAATAGTTTCAGGCGTGGTATAATACCTGTGTACGTAACATCTAGCTATAAATCGCTGTAACTTCGTATAATTAGCACCTAGAAAATTTGGAAATGGGTTAGATGGGAGAGTCTCATCTGTAAAATTCCAGGCGTAATTAGGAGTATTAGTATTCTCGAATACGTTAGTACCGCAGGGCTTGCGGGGAAAGAAATCGACTATCAAATTGTCGTACTGTCGGGGGAGAGAGTGAGCTAATCATTGTTTCTAGATAAGTGGCGTGGGGTAGTAAGAGCCTAATCGCGAGATTGGGAAGCCCTCAATAAATTGAGGGAGGATGTCACGAAGTTCTAATCCTGTTGTCACCAGTAAATCTCCCAGGAACAGCAAAATCCAAGAATATGATGAAAGATAAAAAAATAAGCAACTCTCAAATGAGAATTGCTGAGTCTGCATTCTATAAAACTGTTTATCTTAATAACCGAGTTTAATTAGCCTTCTCTTTCGCTTTTGTCAGTTTGAATATAGAGAATGAGCAAAAACACGGTAGGAACAAGAACAAATAAAATAGTAGCGACGAATCCGAGATCGTTAACTTGCATAGGATAGCTGCCCCTAAGTAACTCCATAACTTAACAACTATTAGAATATCATTACTTGGGGAACTGCATCAGTTATGGCAATAACTAAGGCTTAGTCTTAACGCTTACTGCCCCATTTACCAGAGTTTGACAAGCTAGACGATAAGTATCTGGTTTCTTTCTGAGTCGGCGCTTTTCAAAATCTGTCTTGGGAGATAGATTTTCCATCCCCTCAACAATCTCTACAATACAAGTGCCACATTGCCCGTAACCGCCACAGTTAGTCAATTTACCTTTCAAGGTGTAGATGTCAATTCGGTTTTGTAGTGCCTTTTCTCGGAGATTTGCACCCAGCGCAGTTACAACTTCTTTATCTTCTTTGACAAATTTAATAGTGGACATAAACTATAGTCTTTCGATTTTAACCTTTACTTATAATATTAAGAAATTATAAGTGTTAATGGCGATTTGTAACAAATTTGATTCCTTGCCAGATCTTTAGATCCCTTATCCCCACTCTAATCAATCTTAGTTAAGTTAAGTAACCTTAATAATTAAGATAAAATTCCACAATAAAAATTAATCTAATATGATCAAATCATAGAAAAAAAGTCTTGGTTGAAACATTCTAAATATTTCTTTGATACCAAGTATTTATTCTGTGTAACTCCCATTACATCTAGAGAAACAAGTAGTATGGATGAAAATAACCGAGAGCGAATTCAATCTACTTCGTCAAATAAGAACAAACCAGATATGGGGGGAGGCTTACCAGTAATAAAGTACTGGGCTGAACAGACACTGTCTCCAGACGGATTGAAACTTTGGCAAACTCTATTTCACAAAAGTGCTTGCTTATCTTGTTCTTGGGGAACTGGAGGACAAAAAGGCGGATTTACCAATGAGGAAGGAGAAAAGCTACAACGCTGCATGAAAAGTGTTGAAGCGATTAGTGCTGAAATTCAAGCAGGAATTGCAACTAGTTTTTTTGAGCAGCAAAGTCTTGAGCAACTTCAGCAACTTACATCCCAAGAAGCAGATAGATTAGGTAGATGGAGTTTTCCTGTGATTTTATCTGGGGGAAGTACTCACTATCAAAAGATTAGTTGGGATGAAATTTATCGGCTCGCGACAACGTCTTTTACAACAATACCAGAACGAGTAGCATCTTATAGTTCGGGTCGTTCTTCTAATGAAGCTGCTTTTTTACTGCAATTAATGATGCGGGCTTTGGGTTCTAATAACCTTGCGGATTGTTCCGATCTTTGTCATGCTCCTTCGACTTTTGGACTCAAGCAAACATTCGGTACTGGTACATCAATGGTGAGTTTGAAAAGTTTGAAACAAGCTGATTGTATTGTACTAGCAGGTTCTAACGCTTCTTATAATCATCCTCGTCTGATGAATGAGTTGATTAAGCTGGGAGAAAGGGGTGGAAAGATTATTGTAATTAATCCTGTTAAAGAAAGAGGCTTAGTTAAATTTGCTTCCCCTGCTTTTCCTCTCACCTCTTTGTTAACTGGTTCGGATATTGCTTCTATCTATCTTCAGCCGATTCCTGGTAGTGATGTAGCTCTTTTTGTTGGTCTTCAAAAAGCTCTTATCGAACAAAACAAAGTTGACCTTGAGTTCTTGCAAGCATACACGGAAAATTGGTCAGAGGTGATTGCCCGTGCCCAATCTACTCCTTGGTCGATAATTACCGAAACTTGTGGTGTTTCTCAAGTCGAAATTGAAACTACGGCTCAGATAATTGCTTCATCTCCTAAAGTGGTTTTTGCTTGGGCGATGGGAATTACCCAACAGGAAAACGGTGTAGATAATGTCAGCAGTATTGCGAATACGGCTTTAATGACGGGAAATGTGGGTCGAGTTGGGACTGGGTTAATGCCTGTAAGGGGACATTCTAATGTTCAAGGTTTTGGTTCGATGGGAGTCACGGTTAGGCTTAAAAAAGAAATTCAACAGTCTCTGGAAAAACTTTTAGGTCATTCTCTGAGTCGGATACCAGGATACGATACCCAAGCTCTGATTGAAGCAGCAGATGCAGGAAAAATAGACACGCTTATTTGTATTGGGGGTAATTTATATGGAGCTAATCCCAATTCTCATAAAGTTAAGCGGGCTTTGGGCAAAATCAAAACTATTATTTATCTGGCTACTAAGCCCAACTTAGGACATTTTCATGGGTTAGCACAGCAAAACACAATTATTATTCCTGTTTTTAATCGTTTTGAAAATCCTCACAAAACAACCGTGGAATCGGGTAATAATTTTGTGCGTCTTAATGATGAGGGTCAAACCCATCTCAAAAATGCTGACTTGATTGCTGAAGTCGATTTTTTAACTGAACTTGCCCATCGTCTTCATGGAGAACATCCGATTAACTGGCGGAAACTTCAAGATACTAAATATGTGCGAGAGTTGATTGCTCAGACTATTCCTGGTTATGAAAAGATAGCAGACATCGATCAAACTAAGGAAGAATTTACCATTGGCGGGCGGATTTTTAATCAGCCCCATTTTCCGACAGCATCAGGAAAAGCCAAAATGTTTGTTACTCCATTACCTACCTTGGCACTTCCTCAACCTCAAGATTTTGGGGTTACTAATTATGCTCGTGGTGTAGTGCTGGCATTAATGACAGGGCGGGGTTATGCTCAACACAATACAGTAGTTTATCGCACTGAGGATAAATATCGTGGGATGCCTCATCGCAGTTGCATTTTGATGAACCCTCTTGATGCCGAAAAGGCTGGTTTACAGGAACATCAGCGTGTAAGTGTAAAGGGAAATGTAGGTCAATTAGATAATATCGAGATTATTTATGGGGAAGTGCGTTCGGGTGCTGCTTTGATGTTTTACCCTGAAGTCAATGTAATTTTTAATGCTCCTGTAGAGTCTCGTTGTGGAACTCCAGCTTTTAAACGAGTCCCAGTATTGGTTTATCAAACTTCTTAGCTCGTGATGCTCTCGTAGGCCAAAGCCATACGAGCTTCTAAGCAACATTGATAGCTTGGGCGTAGACTCAGAAAGTCTCTCTCAAGGAGTGCTTACACCACACCTAGATTTATTGGTTGGGCGAAAGCCTCGCCAATTCCGAAGCGAGGTTAGCTTACTGTCTACAGCCAAATATCAGAGGTACAGTCACCACCGAGATAACGCATTTCATGGGCGCGAGAAGCGCCTAATGGTTCTTTGCCAAAATCAACCAAGAAATTTTCGTTAATCTTCAATCCACCTTTTTCTGTGTCACAATCAATTTGTAATAGGGTTGAACCTGCTTGTTTTAAGTCAGGATAAAACTGATTATCCCAAGTGCTAAAGAGAGAATCAGTAACATACAGACGTTTACCATCAAGACTGAGTTGCAGCATTTGTGGTCCAGCAGCAGATTGACGACCTTTAACGGTGCTACCTTTATTTAATAATCCACCCCACCAAACTTGACCTGTTAGCTGAGGGTTCATAGGCTCCCTAATGTCGTACTGACAAATGTTGCCATGCAACCAATTGGATAAGTAAAGATATTTATCGTCCATTGACAAGACAAGATCGGTAATTAGAGAAGGTACAGGCATTTGCCAACCTTCTATTTCTACGGCAGAAATATCAATCGCTTTCTTGACATCCCAATGACCATTAGCTTTATGCCAGTGCCAAATATTACTGCTCAATGTAGCACCAACAAAACCGTGAGTACTATCAGGATTGTGATGAAAACGAACTTCCAAAGGAATCATCCCTTCTTCACCGAGATCGACGGTTTGGATAATTTCCCGTGTTGACCAATCCCAGAAGTGAATTTGTTTACCGTATTTACCTGCAGCAACATCATCGAGATCGAAACCAGGAAAAAAGGTTTTTGGTGCGCCCCATTCACTACTGACCATCACATTATGACGGGGTTGATACCAAAAGTCATAATTGAATAGCATTCCTGACCCTTTCTTTTCCCAATGTCCCATAATCTCAAAGTTATCATCTAACAGCAGAAAACCGCCTGGACCATTTCCTTCCCCATCTCCTAACATGGAAATCATGACATTATCAGGGAGACAGTGAACTGTATGGGGGGCAGATAGGTTGGTTTTTTGTTTAATTTCGGCAAATTCAATAACTTTGTGAATTTGAGGCGATCGCTGGTCTTTGGTATCTACAATATAGATGTTACCCGAGCCCATTCCTGGAATAATTAAAAACCGTCGGGATTTACTGGCATCGCCATAACAAGAACTACAAGCATTCCAACCAAAATGATGTAATTCATCCTCAAGAGTCGGCATGGGGAGACGGTGAATCACTTGGGAGTAACTAGGAGACTTGGGATCGACATCAATAGTTGCTAGATAATCTGGTTCTTCAATTCCTGTTCCTGTATAAAGGGCGACGGTATAGAGGACTTGCTCTCGTTCTGCCTGCATCGCTACTTCAACAGAAGCATAACCTTCTTTCATCACGGATCTTCATGGCACGAAAATAACCCCTAAAAAGATCAGCAATTCTCTCTCATTTGGAACTGGAGTTGAGACGCTTATCGAGATCTAATCAGTGCGATCGATACCTAATTATCACTCTTTTAGGACTCTAGAGCATCGATGAGCGTAATCAAGAGTAGTCATCAAGTCTTCCGTTAAATGAGAATTGCCATAATAGCTATGAAGTGCTATCAGCTAAGAGGCGGAATTTCTGATTCTGCATCCAAGACAGAGGCAGGTTTTGAAAAGGTTCTAGAGCATTCAACAGTGCGGGAAGGTTTCGTTTCTTTTTCATCAGCACGGTGATTGTCTGGCTATCAATTTGAACCTGGGCACTATTGCAGATAAATTTGTTGAACAGAGAAGTTGAGGTGCTTACTTCAAATCCAGGTAAATCCCTAGCTAGGAGCCGATAAAGATTATGAGCCAGAATTGACATGGTCAGGTCGAAGTCGACCTTAATGACCATCTCCGAAGAAACTCGATTAAGATGGAAGAAATGAGTCTGTTCACTGATTTCTTGTTCTACAAGCCAGCGTCGCCCATACTTACGAATAATCATTTTCACGGAAATCTCAAAGTCATTGGTAATAATCAAAGCGGGTTTAATCTTGCCGTGACCATTGATGGCTACTTGTCGAATCTCTTTACCATAACCAGAGAGATGAAAGATTTGTTCATGAACTTGTAGAAGTCTGGTTTGGCCATCAGCGCATGGAACTCGTACCTTTTTCCAAGAAGCAGTAGGCAGTGCGTTGAGTTCATCGACAATGGGTTTACCTCGTCGGCGGATAGTGATAAATTTTACTTGGTTGGGACTTTCATCAAGCTGACGGAGATTTTCATAGGTGGTAAACTGAGAGTCAAAGACCAGATATTTTAAGTTGTCTTGACCATTGGCACGATAAAAATCCAAAAATTCCAGTACCACTTGCTGTTTGTGAGAATGTCTAATATTAGTGTCTCCATAAGTGATAATACCTGTGTCTGGGTCTTGAGCCAGAACAGCTAGGATACTGGTAAGAGCTTTGTTTCTCGTGGCTGACCAATTATTTTCCAGTTCTTCAGCTTGCCGCCAGTAGGGTATAGTGACAAAATCAATATTGGCAGAATCGCCTAAGAGCTGATGCTCTTGCCAAAGTCTATGGAGGCTTTTGAGAAAGCTCAGATTCATGGCACGAGTAACCCGATGAGAGTAGGAAGAGAACCAACTGGCTTTGGGTAACACCGTTAAACAGCGCGAATAAACCCAAGCCGAGATCCATACACCAGAGATCATCAATAGTGTAACGCTTGATATTAGATAGCTTTAAACCCACAAAACTCAGAATTGATGACAAGCGATTGAGATTCTGGCTTTCTGGATAGTCAGAGCTTTCAATCAGCCGATGAATTCCATAAGTCTGGATATAAGGCAACAAGCAGAGTACCCCTGCACTGTAAGGTGTCCGAAATGTTTCTGATCTATAGGTAAGTTTTTTGCTGGGAGGAGCAGGCAGCTTGACTGAGGCCATGGCCTGCTCACGGCTCTGTTTAGTTCGGCGAGGAAGCCTTTTCATTCCCGTCTGTGCAATCACATTATAAATATATCTTTCCGAAACCTCATGGCCAAGGGAATCGAGAATGGCCTTAATCTCTGACACTGACAGGTCTTTCTTCCTGAGAGATAAAATGAGCTGCTCGTTTTCAACTTTCGACTCTTGAGGCTTGCGACCCAGAGTCGTGGTGAGGAAAAATCGTTGAGAAGGATTTGGTTGCTTTAACCGTTGATTGAAATCTCTGGTGAGAGAGTAAAAAGCTGAAATAGTATAGCCTTTCCTGTTGAGCCACTTCCGCTGCCGATTTTCCTTCCAGATAAAAAGCTCTCAAAGCTTCCTACTGTTTATGAGCGATTTCTTGAGGAAATTGAAAAAACTGGATTGCTGGATGCATTAGGGTCTATTATGATAGTGATACCTAGTTAGGGAATATAGCTAAAATCATCGTCTTCCAGTTCAAGTAACGAATCATCATTGATAAATGAACGGTTTGAGGACTATTCAATCCGTGATTACCTGAAAATAGTAAGTACTTAATCAAGCCATAATCAGATAATAGGCCCTAACTGCTACGGCACGCAAGTCTTGTCCATTCAGGATTATCTTTTCAATATTAGGGGTGCTTTATACCATGAAGATCTGTGGTCAACATACTCCAACTTCACCATCTTGTCGGCTAACAGTCTAATAGTCCAGCGGGCTTGACCATTAGGGGGAGATGAGCATACTAAGGCAATCAGATG
>JASJEK010000266.1 GCA_030064915.1 Xenococcaceae cyanobacterium MO_234.B1 | reverse complement strand
ATTTAATGCGCTTTACCGCTCAAACTATTGTACAACACTTGAAGCCTTTAATATATAAAGATTCTCTGTCGAACCGTCAAACGCTGACCACGATTCACGAGGGGCGCATCAAGCGTGGGTTTTCCGCGCAGTTTATAAGCCCCGTAGCCCGATAAATCGGGTGTCCTCTCGCGGAAGACTAAATAGGATTGTTCAGCCTCCTGCAACAGGTCTCAAAGCAGTACTTATAAAAAGTTAACATTTATTGCCCCACAATGAGAATTGTAATTAATTGTAAGTGTTAGGTCGGACTTGTGGCAGTTGGAGTTAATAATTAGGATATGGGACTTGCAAGTCAAGTTTTTAAGCTAGCTCAATCATTGTTATTTGTGATCTAAATAATTAATGATTGTAATGATTGCAGATACAACCCCCTCTCTGGTGCGTGATTGTAAAGATACAAGCCTATTTCAACCAGGAACTCAAACAAAGTTCATGTCTAGTTCAGAAGTAACTCTGAAAGAATTTATTAGTCCAGTTTCCGTTTGCTACCAAGATTCTAACCTAGAAACTTTAATTGCTGAAGTCAAGTCTAGTAAAAATGGTTTTGTGGCGATTGTCGATCAAAAGCGATCGCCAATAGGGATTGTCCCTAGCCATCGTTTATTATCACTCCTCACAGAAAAAGGTTTAGATAGTGTAACAAGTTTACTCAGAGAAGACATAAGTATAGGTAAGTCTCAAGTTGATAAATCTGCCTTAAATTATCATGAGTTAATCATTCCGACTGTTGTTGTGTCTTCCCAACTAAAAATCAGAGAATTATTACCACACCTCAAGTTTCAAAACGCTGCAACTATCAATCAACAATATTACTTAGTAGTTGATCTGACAGGACAACTTTTAGGGACGATAGATATCAACAAACTACTCGGATTTTTATTGACAGAAACTAATCACCAGCAAGAATTTTCTGGTTCGAGAAAAGTCTCAGTTGAAGAAGATTTATATGAATTACTAGATAAGATACCTCTACCCATAATGCTAAAAAGTAAAGAAGGTAGTGTATTGTATCGCAATTTATCTTGTTATCATTATCGCCATTGTCCTCAAGGTGCTATAAGTTTAAATTCTTTACTTCGTGATTTATTACCCCAATCATTAATTGCAAAATTAGCCAGTAGCCAGAAAATAAGCGAACCTTGTTTAACTAATTATCAAACAGGTGAATTAGAATTGCCCCTAAGTTTTTCTCAAGAATCAGCACCACAGGAAATAGCACCCCCCAATACATTATTATTGGAAAAAGATGCTTGCAACTATTTAAAATTACCTTTAGACCTTACTGAAGATTTATCTCTTGAGCCTAATTCTCCTTTAAGAGGGAGTTGGTTAGCCATAGGTGTCCAACCTGCTATTAATATGGAGGAGAATCCCAAGAATTATAATGTTACCCCGAGTAATGATTTAATTAAACTCCATCACTTAAAAAACGAATTTTTATTGAATCTTGGTCACGATTTAAAATCTCCCCTTACTGCCATTCTCGGTTTATCACGTCTTTTAAAAGTAGAAAAGTTAGGACAACTCAATAAGCGTCAAGTTCACTATACAGATTTAATTTATCGTAGTGGAAAAAAATTGATGATGATTATCAACGACTTAGTAGATATGAGTCGTGTAGCTGCTAGTAAATCAGAAATTAACCTAGAATCCCTTGCTATTAGAGATATATGTGAGGAAGTTTATCAGCAAGTTTTACATAAATTAGAATTCGAGCCAGAAATCAACAAAAATGAAATCAACAAAAATAGTTTTGCTTCTGAGGTTAAAGTTACTCTTAATCTCGAAATTAATCCTAAATTAGAAACAATTGTTGCTGATAAATTATGCCTATGTCAAATACTGACTCACTTATTAAATAATGCCCTAAAACTCACATTTTATCAGGGAAAAATCCGTATTAAAGTAGATGACTGGCAACAGTGGATTGCTATTACTATTTGGGACAATGGGATGGCAATTCCTGAATTCCAACAAAATTTACTTTTAGGAAAGTCTTTTGAATCTAACAATCATGATACTTCCGAAGGTTTAGATAATAATTTGGGCTTAATTTTTGCCCAAAAATTAGCTCAAGTTCATGGGGGAGATATTTCCTTTATTTCGACAGTTAATCAAGGTAATAATTTTACTGTCCTCTTACCTCAGAATTCTACGAACTTTAGAGACAATAACCACAATAACCAAAATGCTCTTGATGATTCGTTACAGGCTTCCCTATCTCAAAAAAAAAATGGGTTTCAGAACGATCGAGACATCAATAACTTGTTAGTCTTAATCATCGAAACAGTATCAAATCGAATAGAAGATATAACCAATAAATTACAGGAGTTAGGCTACCATTCAGTAATTGCTCGTAGCCCAGAGGAAGCCTTGTACAAAGCCCGTCATCTTAAGCCAGGTCAAATAATACTTAACAGTGAGCTTCCTAAAACCTGGAATCAAGACATAATTGCCCTACTGCGTGCCAAAAGTCAGACAAGAAATATACCAGTATTTGTGATGACTTCAGTAGAGGATACTCAAGAACAATTATCCTCCATTGAAGAACCAATTCTACCCTTGCCAGTAACAATAGACTCCCTAATGTTAGCTTTTCCTCCCGTAGTCAAACCCAATAAGCAGCAGACTGAATCAAAGAAGAGCTTAACCATTTTACGTCTGTTAGTAAGCTCTGAGTTGGAGCAAAATGCATCTGAGAAAGATTTGGCTTTAGATTTTGATTTCAGCGATCGCAATTTTAGGTGGCAACATCGTATTATTGAGGCGGATAGTTTAGAACAGGCACATATTTTGGCACGAATTTGGAATATAGATGCTATTGTCCTAGACGGTAGCAATTTGCTAAACCCTCTAGATTATTTACTTTCTCTTAAAGAATTAGAGGTACTGTCAAGTTTGCCTCTAATTACCTTAGACGCAAAAACTACGGAAGCAGCAAATCAAATCAACAGTCTTTCCGTATTTCCTTGTCTTGTGCCATCAGATGCAAGAAGTATCCCAGAATTAATCGAAGTAATTCAAATTGCCACCGGACTAAAATCAATCTCTAATGGCTAAAAGCTTCAGAAAGATAGTCCGCAGTAGTTTCGACCAGGGCGATCGCATTTTCATAAAGCATTCTTGTCGGTCCAATTACCCCTACACTACCTACAGGGATATCATCTTGATAATAATTAGCCGAGACTAAAGTACAGGTTTGCATTGGTTCAAGGGAGTTTTCTGAGCCAATCTTAATTGTTACCTTCTTTTTAGCTTTTGACCCAAAGCTTGGAGTTGATTGTTTTCCTAGCTCAACAGTAGCATCTTCAGCAAAAGAAAAGATTACAGGAGCAAGTTGTTCCTGTTTTTCTTCTAAGAGATATAGTAAGGTCTGTACTTGATTGATCTGAGAAAATTCTGGCTGATGTAAAACCTCTGCAATACCATGAATTACTATGGGAGCATAACTTGTGGGTTTGAGGTTACGGCTCAATTCTTGGGATAAAATATTGAGAATATCAGTATAGTGAGCAAATTCTTGCTCGATTTCGCCCCAATTCAAAACGGCAATTTCTGATAAAGTTAGCCCTTTTAATTTTTGATTGAGAAAATTAGAGAGCAATTGCAATTCTCCACTAATTGTTTCCTCATCCATCTCTTGATTTTTCAAAGAGGCAGACTCAATTAAGATGGACTCGGTATGATAGGAGTCTGTCACAATAATCGACATAATTTGTCCTGAAGATACTCGGACTAACTGAATATGACGCAAAGTATCTGTGGGATTTTGGGGAAAAGTAATTAAAGCAATATAACCACTTAAAGCTGCAAGTATTTTCGTCGCTCTCTGTAATAAAGCTTTTAGACTAGCTCGTTTCCCTGGCAATTGCTGATGAAGAGAAACTGCCAACTTTTTTCCGATATTCTCATCAGGTATCAGCAAACGATCCACATAAATGCGATAGCCAAAATCAGAAGGAACTCTCCCGGCAGAGGTATGAGGTTGATAGAGTAAACCTGCTGTTTCTAAACGCCCCATAATATTGCGAATCGTAGCAGAGCTTACTTTTAATTTACACTGATCTGCGATCGCTTTTGAGCCTACAGGTTCTGCTGTAGCAATATAACGTTCAATAGTTGCTTTTAAAATGTTTTGGGATCTTTCGTTTAAGTTAGGTTGCTCAGACATTGAAAATTATTAACTTTTGGTTAAAAAAATTAGTCTTAAATTTTTTGTTTAGTATAGCCCTTCTGTCTCCTGTAAAAAGTATCAACATTACAATTAGATATGCCGACGGTTAGTCGGCATCCCTGGCGGTCAAATCCCTCTAATAGCGAGGAATACTAGGATCGATTCTGACGGAATAAGCATTTATACCGCCAGCTACGTTTTTAACGTTGGTAAACCCTTGATTACTTAACCATTGACACATCTGGGCCGATCGCATTCCATGATGGCATAGGACTACTGTTTCTACCTCCGAATTAAAACGGACACCAATAGTTCCCACCCATTGTTGAAATTGACTTAAAGGTAATACCTCAAACCCTTCAATAAAAGCAATTTCTACTTCTTCTGGCTCTCGGACATCAATCAATTGTAGCGTTTGCCTTTCATTGAGCATTTGGGCCAATTCTTCAACACTAATTTCTGGGATAGAGGCACTGTAAAACATTGTTATCTCAAAAATAAATAATAATCTCTAAGTTTTAAATTATAGTTATTAATTGTTCTCTATTAGCCTTGAGAGTCGATCAACCCACTGGTTACCCCAGAAATTGGCGACCACGCAGTGCCAGGCTTCGCCTGACCGCCCAAAATAATCTGGGAAATGCCTATCGTGACAGACTTAAAGGAAATCGTGCCAATAATATAGAACAAGCTATATTTTGTCTGCAACAAGTATCTATTATTTATACTCAATTTTTTATACTCAAGCGTATTTTCCCCAACAGCGGTTAGAGATGCAACGCAATCTGCAAAAAGTTGATCGACAAAAGCCAAATATAGCGAATAATATCTAAGATAATAATTTTGATAATGCAACTGAAAAATAGTTAATATTTAAGTACTATGCCTGGAATAATTGAGACTATCACTAAGAGCCTAGAAGAATTATTAAGAGCATCAATTATTGCCCTTCCTGGAATTATTACAGCAATAATTATTGTTTTTCTAACTAGATATTTAGTCCAGTTTTTTGATCGATTAACTGAAAAAACAGCAAAAAGAACTCTGCGGAGCGCCTCACTACAAATCTTATTAAGAAAAGCTGTTACGGTAGGAGTTTGGTCAGTAGGAATAGTATTGGCTTGTGTTTCGGCTTTTCCCGATTTTGAGTTGGGAGATATTGTTGCTACTCTAGGTATTGGTTCTGTTGCTGTTGGTTTTGCTTTTCAAGACATTTTTAAGAACTTTCTAGCAGGAATTATCTTGTTAGCAGAAGAGCCATTTAGTATTGGAGATGAAATTGTAGTGGGGGAGTATCAAGGAATAGTTAAATACATTAGTATTAGAACTACTCAAATTCGCACTTATCAGGGAGAAAAAGTCCTAATTCCTAATTCTTCAGTATTTACTAACTCTGTTAAAGTTTTAACAGCTTATACTTATCGTCGTACTGATTTATCTGTAGGAGTTGACTATAATACACCGTTAACCGAAGCCAAAAATATTCTGGCAGAAACTATTGAGATGGTACAAGGTGTGATTTCTGATCCCAAACCTAAAGTTGAATTAGTTAACTTTGGCGATAGTTCTATTGATTTTGTGATTCGATATTGGACATTACCAGAGCAAAAAGAAGTAAATGATATTCAAAGTAAAGCGATAATAGCTATTAAAAAAGCTTGCGATGAAGCTAGTATTAATATTCCCTATCCGATTCGCACTATTTATTACTATGACCAAGAAAAATATAACGACTACATAAAAGATGTTTCCTCGTCTATTTAATCCTATTCCATTTCCCGAGATTTATAGTACTTACGGGAGAGGTTTTATCTTCTGTCTGACAATATCCTATATTTAATAGTATGTACTTTGCTAAATTCGGAGAATTATTAACTTGAAAAAAATAGCAGCTATTATTCATGCTCACAAACTAGACGATGTCAAACTAGCTTTGATTAGTAATGGTGTAATTGGCATGACAGTTTTCGATCTTAAAAGTTTTGGTCGTTCCAGAGGAGAAGTCACTCGTTATCGTGGTAATGAATATAAAATGGATTTTCTTTCTAAACTCAAGATTGAAGTGGTAGTTGAAGACAGTCTAGTTGATTCTGTAGTTCAAGAAATATCTTTAGCAGCACGAACAGGGAAAATTGGTGATGGGAAGATCTTTATTTTTCCTGTAGAGCAAATTATTAGAATTAGAACTAAAGAAACAGGAATTGATGCAATATAAATGTATATAATCTTGCTTTAAGATTATAAAAAACAAAGCTTAAATCAAAATTAAAATAATCTTAACTTTGAGCTACTAACCTAGCCTTGGTTAGTGAGGAAGCTCCATAGTGTTTATATTCAAAATAATTTTAGTTGCTGTAATACTTCTAGTTGTGGGAGATTTTATTTCAACTTTTTTTTATCATGTACCTGAACACGTATTTGGAAAATTTCATACCATTGTTCATCATGGAAAAAATCGTAGTTTTATTCACTATGCGATTTTGACCAGGAATCCTTTGGTTCTTGTAGATGGATTTTTGGGAGCTTTACCCTACTTCTTATTTGTGCCTTGGTTATGGAAAATATCAGCGATCGGCACAGTTTTAGGTGTAATCTTGGCAGAGTTGCACGTTATTTGGCGACACATTCCTCCGATTAAATGGACAACACCAAAAGCTATTAAGTTTCTTTGTGATTGTTGCTTCATTACTACTCCTGAAAAACATTGGTTACATCACCAGAATAGTAATCTAGCTTATGGGGATATTTTTACTTTCTACGATCGTCCCGCTCAAGCATGGATGAGATTATTAATCCAAATTAAAAAAGCAAGATCAAAAGAAAAACAAAGCTTAACCTAATATTCACTTTTCTTTTACCTTTGTTACCTAGTGTTGAGTAGGAAAGCTTGCTCATCAAGGAAAATAAACTGAACTATGCTCTTAAGCGATCAGCCAATCTGGAATATTCAGCAAAAAAATAGGGAAGAGTTATTATTAGAATCCTATGAGAAAGGAGAAGAAATTTTTCTTGGTGAAGAAGAGGTTTGGCAAGTATATCGGGGAGTGATTCAGTTAAGCAAGGTAAGTGTTAACGGAAAAGAAACCGTATTGGGTTGGGTTACTCCCAATCATGTTTTTGGTAATTTGTTTAATCAAAATCTTACCTATCGCTCCGTAGCTTTAACCGATGTATATGTAAGACAATTTACAATTAGAGAAATACAACAATCTCCTCACTTAGTACGCACATTAGTATCAGAATTCAGCTATCGCTCTATCAAAAGCCAACAATTACTAGCAGTTAATGCTTTAAGAAGAGTCGAAGAACGTTTATGGCAATTGATTTTAATGCTGGCTGAGGAAATGGGTCATCCTGTAGATAATGGTGTTAGACTAACTGTCCGTTTTACCCATCAAAATTTAGCTAAAGTAATTTGTACAACTAGAGTCACTGTTACTCGGATTTTAGGATATTTTCAAAATCGCGGTTGGATTGAATTTGATCGAGATCGTCACATGATTGTGAAAACATCGGCCCAAGCACAAACACCATAGGTAGGGTGGGCAATGCCCGCCCTACAAGATATATTGTGTAAAAATCTTCATTTTGCCTAAGTCCTAAGAGGGATTTCTGAACCAATGATCCACTCCAAAGCCTACGGCGCGGGCAGAGCCGAGATCGCGATTTCCTATATCAGAAGCTAACTTTAAGACTGCTTTACGACCGATATTCGTTTCAAACACAGAAGAAAATACTATATCTATAGGGTTGGAAGCACAGAAATGACTGAGGCGACTGGGATAACCAGCGATCGCAGCTTTAATGACAAATACACCTTTCCATCCTGCTTGATAACAAGTTGCTAACTGTTTGAGATTAGCAACAGACTCATCTAAAGCTAGTGTAGTTTTATAAGCTGCGCTTAAAGCCAGCATTTCCGATAATTGATTAGGAGGAAGTGGTTGCTCAATAAATTCAATAACTTGAGAATTATCTGCTACAGTTAGCCATTTTTCAGCTTGGGATAAGTTTAGCCCTCCGTTAGCATCTAATCTGAGTTTGCTATTTTTAGGTAATTGCTCAATAAGCTGTTGCAAGATAGCTATCTCTTCTTGTATGGGATAAACTCCAATTTTCCATTTAAAAGTAGATGTAGATATTGATTGGAGATTTTGCTGTAAAACTTGATTCCCTGCTGGTAACAGATGACAATATTCTAAGGATGTGTTTAATTGTGAAACGATTTTAGATTGAGAAG
>JASJEK010000265.1 GCA_030064915.1 Xenococcaceae cyanobacterium MO_234.B1 | reverse complement strand
CAAAGTAAAAATCCCTAGTTAATTATTCTCTCTATTTCTTCTTAACACTTATCTCCTAGTAAAACACTGGGAAACGCTCATTTAGTAGAGAGGGAGTATAAATAACAATATAGAAAAGGAGACATACATAAATACTATTTATAACAATTTTATGGAATGTGAATTATGCGCTCGTGAGATGAAAAATCTTACAGTCCATCACTTAATACCCAGACAGCATACCAAACGCAAAAATCTTGAAATAAGTCCGACAATTGATATTTGTTCAGCTTGCCACCGACAGATTCATGTTTTATTTGATAATAAGCGTTTGGCGAAGGAATTAAATACCATTGAAGCCTTAAAAGCCGAACCACAAATGGGTAAATTTTTAGCTTGGGTAAGAAAGCAAAATCCACAAAAACGAATCATAGTACATCGCCAAAAATAAAAATAATATAATCATTTTCAATACTCACAAAGATAGTAAGGTTAACTAGCTATAAAACTGATCGCTTAACCTTACTACTTTCCATTTGTTAAGATAACAGCTTAATCTTCAACAGGTGGGGGTACAAGACCTAACTGACAGATAATACGATCAATCGTCTTCAGAGTTTTAAACTCTTCTTGCGGTAAAGGATAACTATTACTAGCAAATTCTTCTAAGAAATAAAAAGCTTGGCGAAATTGTTGTGATTGAGCAGAAATCGGCCCATCAAAATGACAGGGAATGATTCTTTGAAAATCCCACTGGGCAATTTTATCTGCCCACATTAAAGTAGTTTTAGGGGCGCGATTGAGAATGAGAGTTTGTAGAATTGGTGCAACAAATAAACGACCATTTCCCCGTAGAGAATTAAAACACTGTTGCCAATTATCTTGCCACTGAAAAGGATACAAACCGAAATAGCCTTGTTTAGAGCGATCGCTAGCATGAAAAGCATTACGAAATACCCCTAACCACTCAGGAATTCCCAAGACACTAGGCTGAAAATACATGGCAAATAGAGCAATTCTTTGCCACCCTTTACGACGAGACTCGTAGTTATCAATCAAGGGATCGGAAGCTTTATCTCTAGAGTGAAACAGTAACGGATAAGGAGCGACTAGATTAATCTCAGGGGGATTTTCAGGAATAGAAACAATAGTATCTGTAACTAACAAAGTATGCGATCGCTTATCATAAAAAGCAACTTCCGAAAATAAACCTAATTTCAAATCAATAGCATCGAGAATGGCATAGTCAATCTGACCAGCAAAAGGAGTTTGGCTGCTATCTGAAGGTAAAATATGGGTGCGTTTCCTTGGAAGTCCTAGCCAGCTTAAAGGAAGATTTATCGGGAAACTCCATTGATCTGGTGCAACAAATACTTGAGCTTGGGGGAACTTTCTCGCAAAAGGTCCAACAAATACTTTATGCTCTACTCCAGAGATAGTAGGGAGAATAATATACTTAACATCCCCATACTGTGCTACCAACTCTCGTAATAGCCTCAAACACTCAATAGTAGGAGCAACAGGCGCATAAACCAATAATCCCCCTCCCTCTAACTTAACGACAGTCATACGGATGGGGACAACAACATAAAAAATTCCTTGAAGTTGCTCAAAAGTCCAGACTGAGTTCTTAATCACTTCCCGACGGATAGTTCGTCTTTGACCATAGGGATAAATTGGTACAACAGACCAATATGACCAAGAAAAATCTCTAGAACTAGACTGATTTACCATTATAGATTTGCTGAATATAGAGTTGCGGAATTGACAATTGATAACTTGAGATTAATTTTCCATTATCCATGATTCATTATCAATTATTAACTCTTTCTAAATTTTGGCTCGTATCGTAAAAGTATAATTACTACCAGACTCTAGCTTATAATCACAACTTTCTAAGAAACGCCCCAAAGGCTCTTGAATTAAAGCTTTCCCCAAAGATGGTTTAATCAATAACTGTCTATAACGAAACCGCCATTGAAACTGCCAAGTATAATCGGCTGCTCTAACTTCTCCCTTAATATTGCCTAATTGCCAACACTGTTGAGTAATAGAAACATGAGCGATCGTTTCTGGTTTATCATAAGCCATTTTCTTGTTGATTGGTGATTGTTAATTGCTGATTGCTGATTACTGATTATTTACCACTTCAATGTTGCTGCATCTTTTCCTTGTTCTCGGCGAATCTTACCATCTTGTTCAAACCAAGCAATAATTTGTTTATGGGTTAACTCTTCTAAGGGAGTTTTGGTATCCTGAGCGATTATTTGCAACAGTCGCCAGGAAGAAATCGTGAGACGGGTGAGGAATTTTTCAGAAGAATCTAGTAAAGCAGCGTCAATATCGGCAGATTCTTCGGGAGAGAGAAATTGTATGGGAGAATGTTCCATAGTGAGTTACGTATGATTTGGATTAGCTTTGTTATGGGTTAATTTGGCGTAATGCTGTTACGATTTGTTGGGTTTCATAACAGAATGATGTTGGACTAAACATTACTTACACTCAATTAGACTATACAAAGTTAAGAGTATCAAACCTTAATGACAATTAGAATCCTTTGTAACGGTGCAGGAATTTTTTATACTCCCTCTCTACTAAATGAGCGTTTCCCAGTGTTTTACTAGGAGATAAGTGTTAAGAAGAAATAGAGAGAATAATTAACTAGGGATTTTTACTTTGATAAAGATACCTTTGACCTTCAAAACCTAGACCATCTATTACTGTTGGGTGCTACTGTTGGGTGCATATCTAGCATTAACATTCTATGGATTTTGGTTAGGGTAAAGGGTGCCAGACTCAAAAGGGAAACAAGCGCCATAGATATAACCGTAAGACAGGAAAGATAGAACATAATGATTGAGCATTTAATAAGTATTAGCGGGTCTATTTTGTTGGTATATCGTACCAATGAGAGCGATTATCAGTACGAAATGTATTTTTATAATGGAATGCTCTATCAACCCCAGGAAACCTATGAAAAAGCATATCAGGCTTTAACAATGGGATTGGAGATGATTAAAGTTGTGATTGGTTATCAGTAAGCACTCAACGCATTTAAAATGCGTTGAGTGCAAGTCGTGATGTCAGTCGTCAGAAGTCAGAAGGGATATGGATTACAGCTTTTTTTTTTGATTTCATAATACCCAATTTAAATGCGAAATAGCTTAACAGTAATTCTGACTTCCATCTAACTGGGGGATTGAATTAATAAGGGGTCTAATTTTTCCTGACCATCTAACTCATAAAGGTCATCACAACCACCTAAATGTTGGTCGTTAACAAAAATCTGGGGTACGGTTCTTCTGCCATTAGACCGTTGAGCCATCTTATTTCTAGCTTCTTCATTACCGTCTATCTTATATTCGGTAAATTTAACGCCCTTCCACCACAACAGCAGCTTGGCACGAATGCAATAAGGACAGGTCGCCCAGGTATAAATTTCGACATTCGCTTTCATCTTTTCTGGGTGACGATTCAGTAGAGGATTTAGAAAATCAAGCATTATCTGAACTGGTATTTTTGCTCAAATTATAACGATTATAAGGTTACTCAGGAATTGAACGAGATTTAAACTATTTCATAAGTAAAACGGAAAGTTGCCCAGGCGCGATTATCTAAACCATAGACATCGGTGGTAGAGCCAATAATGTCGGGGGTTACTGCACTAGCGGTATGTAAATCCTGTAATATGGCATTGGTTATCCCTAAAGGTTCAAGCAGATTAAGAATTTGAGAGCGATCGCGTTTAACGGTTGCTTGTTTAGATAAAAGAACTAGAGTCTTATTGAAGGGTTGAGTTGCTACAATCACGTATAACTGGGTAATTCCCCTAGAGTCAGGTGTATTCCATTGCCAAGAACTATTTGCTTGGGGAATGACTAATTCACTTTTAGCTGCTATTTCCCAATTAATTGGGGTGACTGCTTCTTTATCTGTTGAAGATTCTTGGGGTTGATAAAGGGTGGTAATTTGACCAGTAGGTGTCACTTCCATCAGTATGCTGTAGAGAGTCGATTCACCATTGTTAGTCAAGCTCAATTTTAAGGGCGCATCCTGGCTAATAGTAGGAAGAGTTTCTACCTTGATAGGAATACCCCTAGAAGCAGAGGAAGCATTACGAGTATTGCGTTGCAATGATACATAGTTCTTTTTCCCTAATAACTCTAGAGTTGCTTCTAGAGGAATTAGAGAAGAGTTATCGTTAACAATCAATTGCAACCATTTAGTTGCTAGTAAGGTTTGAAATTCACTTTCTAGACGTTTGACAGCCAATTTTACGGCTTCGTTGGCTACTCCGACAGTTTTGGTAATCAAAGTTCCCCCAGGAGTAAATAAGCCATAACTTTTAGCAATAGGAGGATTTTCTTCTGGAGCGGATTTAGGTAAGTCTACTTTAGTATTAACAACTTTTCCTAAGATACAATCTGCACTGTATTCTCCTGCCATTACTTTATTGGTAACGGAGTCAATATTAGCTAAGGCACTAGTAGCATCTACCCGTTCAATTCTTTCTAAACTATTATCTAAAGCCATAGTTAAACCCTGGTTGCGGGATAATACTCTGATAGACTCTTGAATGAATTGTCCTGATTGCAGCAACTTACCAGGAGATTCGGAGCTATTAAGGATTTGTGCTTTACCGTTAATCCCTTCACGCGATCGCAATTGTAGTTGTATTGTATTAGGAGTATCAATCACAGTGAAGCAAGATTCTAAACTGTAACTATCAAGCAGGGCTAGGGGAATTCCTGTGAGTTTCAAATCCACCATTCCCTTATTATCTATCCCTGTGATTAGTCCTTCCCCTGCTGTACCATCTTTTTCTTGGGGATAATAAGTAGTAATAGGTTTATTTTTCTCTTGAATCTGAGGCTTTTGTTGATTATCAGTAATAATAGCCACATTAGCTAAAGTTTTCTGCCAAAGACTCTGTACTCTAGTTGCAGGAGTAACCTCCCAAAGATACTGAGTTAAGGCATAAGTAAATAAGCCAGCACTAAAATTATGCCATTGTCCTTCTAGGGCTGGCTGTCCCTCTCCAGCAGCACTGAGAATTATGCCAGGGAGAGTACTGGATTTAATTCCTTGGGTTTTTAACCTGATCTGCATTTGGTCACGAAAAGCCATTTCTTCTGGGCTAGGATTCTGTGCCACATCAGAATAGGAGCGAACCCGAAAATTTCCTTGTAAAGTACTAGTGGTCGGTTTAAAACTCGTATCTAAGACTGTCGTAATTTTATCTGTTTTGAGCGATCGCAGTAATAAAAAAAGAGTATCTTTGAGTAAATCATTAGCAGCAGGATTGCCTTTTGTGGGAATTAGACCGTCTGCTGGTACTAAACTTTCTACTAATTGATAATCGTTAGTTAATTGATAATTGCTAGTAGCAGTCTTTGCCATAGTCGTATTGGGCATTTTCACCCTACCACCATAACCGCTAAAGTGAAACACCACTATATCATCTGCTTTAGCTTGCTCCGTTAGATGTTCCAGAAAAGCCGTTTCAATATTTTCTCTGGTAGCTTGGCGATCGGTTATAGTAACTATATCTTGCGATAAAAACCCGAATCTGTGAATTAATAAGTCTTTTTGGAGTTCTACATCAGTTATACAACCATTGAGATGATTATTTTTCGGATATTGATTAATTCCTACCAATAAAGCTAACTTACGATTTGTAGTTTGTGCTAAAGTTTGCCCGTAAGCTTGTAACCAGGGTGCAAACTTGTCATTGTTCCCTAATAAAGCAATTCCTGCTTCTGATACTCCTAGAGAAAACAGAGCTAGTCCAGCCCGTTGCAAAAAAGTTCGGCGATCAAGTCCCATATCAGCTATCAGCTTTTAGATATCAGCTATCAGATTACCAGGAATAGCCGTTAGTTGGCTGTTAAACATAAGAAAGGTTACTAGTTAGACCAAAATCAAAAATACTGTTTACTTTTTGATGGTAAGAGTAACTCGCGGAAACAGGGATATCCCTGTACTCAAGTTCCCGCAATTCCTGCTCTGACCATTGGTCAACTTGTAACCTAATTGTAGTTTTAAAGTTTAATTTTAATTCTTGATTTTCATCGCTCTAGCTAATTCTGCTGCTACTTTAGGACGAGAGAATTCTGGGGGTGGTAATTTCCCTTCCCTTAACATTCCTCGAACTTTAGTACCAGATAAGTGAATTCGCTCTTCTTTGCTAGCGGGGCTAGTTTTAGAAGTCGCCATTTGCTCGGTGCGAGTGCAGTAGAAAGCGTGTTCAAATTTGAGAGGAGTAATACCTAATTCTTCGGGTTTAAACTCATCAAAAATGTGTTGTGCGTCATAAGTGCCATAATAGTCACCTACACCAGCATGATCGCGACCGACGATAAAGTGAGTACAACCGTAGTTTTTACGAATTAAAGCATGGAAAATTGCTTCCCGAGGTCCTGCATAGCGCATTGCAGAAGGATTAATTGCTAGGATAACCCGATCTTGAGGAAAATAGTTTTCCATCATAATTTCGTAGCAGCGCATCCTAACATCCGCAGGAATGTCATCACTCTTAGTAGCACCTACCAAGGGATGTAAAAATAAACCATCAACAATTTCTAAGGCGCATTTGATGATATATTCGTGAGCGCGGTGGATAGGGTTACGAGTTTGGAAACCTACAACAGTATGCCAACCCTTCTCACGGAAAATTGCTCTAGAAGCAGCAGGATCGATTTGATAGGAGGGGAAAAGAGGATGCTCCGCTCTTTCCAATAGCCAAACTGGACCTGCTAAGTTAACATCTCCTTGTTCATAGATTACTTTAACCCCTGGATGCTTATCTTCATCGGTGCGATAAACATTTACAGCTTCGTGTACCTTGCTATAAGTATATTTCTGAGTTAGCTCCAATACCCCAACAAAATTACCATCAGGGTCATCAAGACGAATCAGAGAACCTTCCTTTAGGGGTGCAGCTACTTCTTCGCTAACAGAAAGAGTAACAGGAACAGACCAAGGACTGCCATCAGCCATCCGCATATCATCAACCACACTTTGGTAGTCTTCTTGTCCCATAAAACCACTGATGGGGCTAAATCCACCAATAGCAATCATAACTAAGTCAGAAGTAGCCCTCTTATCTAGTTGCACTCTTGGTAAAGAATCAGCTTTAGATAAAAATTCGGCTTTTTGTTCTGCTGTAACAATGCGATTAATTAATGTGCCACCATGGGGCGCAATTGTGTCAGTAATTACACTCATATTTGTATCTATATCTGCGAGCAACGATCTTAACAAACTATTTAGACAATTGACGTCTTGTAACGATCCTAAAGTGAAAATAAACTTTTTTGGGATCTTGGAAAGGAATAGATGTTAATTTATGTTAAGTAAAGCATATTTTTGTACCGAATGAAACGTAGCATTTATCTAAATCTTTTCTTAACCCTTTGTTTATCTGTAATACTTTTTGGTAATTTTGCTCCTTCAGCTTGGGCAATGGGGGGAAAACAACCACCCCTAAATGAGCCAGCACCAGAATTCACCCTTCCCACTAATACAGGAGATGGAGCAGTATCCTTAAATGACTATCGCGGTAAGTGGGTAGTTTTGTATTTTTATCCCCAAGACTTTACTTCTGGTTGCACCATTGAAGCCCGTCGTTTTCAACAAGATTTGCCGAAATATATCGCTAGAAACGCTCAAATTTTAGGAGTTAGTGTGGATGATGTGGATTCTCACCGAGAATTTTGTGATGCAGAAGGCTTAAAATTTCCTTTATTAGCAGATACTGATGGTAGTGTGAGTAAAGCTTATGGTTCGTGGTTGGGTTTTGTCTCTTTACGACACACTTACTTAATCGATCCTAATGGTATTCTACGGAAGACTTTTTTGGGTGTTAATCCTAATCGTCATAGCGAAGAAGTTTTAGCTAGTCTAGATCAGTTACAAGGATAATTCTGGTAACACAATAGTTAGTTTTAGTTTCTCTCTGGGAAGCCCCGCGTCAAAGCCGAAGGTGAGCGTTGGGAAAGTTTCCCTATTTCCTCCCGTCGAGAAGGCGGGCGATAACTTACTTTTCAGGATACTAATTTATATCGAACTCAGGTACACCTTGGTTGTGTTTGGGTAAGCTAATTCACATAAACATTGCATATTTATCAATTAGGAAACAAAGCTTAAAACTCTCTCCCCATCTCCCTATCTCCCTATCTCCCCCCACGCCCTGGTGCGCGAAGCGACCAGTCTCAATCGTTAAATTCGATGTTGACCAGCTTATTGCCCCCTTTGCCTTGTGCCTACGATAGCAGTTAGTCCACAATTCGGTAGATGGTTTAATGATCCATCGCGAACTTCCAGGCAATCATTATCAACCTCTGGGCTAC
>JASJEK010000264.1 GCA_030064915.1 Xenococcaceae cyanobacterium MO_234.B1 | reverse complement strand
AATATTTTTAATTTCTTTTCTCCCGCTCAGGGAGAGGCTTGAGACCGATTTCGGGCTTGATAAATTACTTTTGACTTTTGACTTTTGCCTTTTGACTTCAGCCCGAAGGGCGCGGTCAGCACTACGTTTAAGATCATAAGCTGGTGACAGGACTCGAACCTGCGACCGGCTGATTACAAATCAGCAGCTCTACCAACTGAGCTACACCAGCACAACAACTGATATTAGCATATTTAAATAACAATAACAAGAAATTTTTTTATTGGAGATTCACACAAAAAGCACATTTTATCTTGTCTGTGGTCACAGCTAGCTAAAAAATTAAACCTTAGAGTTCATTCGTAAAGAGAATCTTAAGAGGATGTCTGGTATAACTTCTATATTTATTCAGCAAGCCCCAATTAGTCAAAACTACAGAGAAGAGGGGAGTCGTCTATGGTTTTGATGGGGGAAAGAAAGTTAAAGAGCGTAAACGCCATATTATTGTGGATTTCCAGGGGTTACTAATTGAAGTTCTTATCACTGAAGCCTCTTATATCCAAAATATTTGTTTACAGAGTCTTCTGTTTCATCAACCATCAAAACTGTGCCTTGATATATTCTCGACGCATCATCGCAATAGCATCAATAGAGATACCTTTAGGACAAACTGCTTCACATTCTCCGTGGTTAGAACAGTCACCGAAACCTTCTTGTGCCATTTGTTCAGTCATTTTATTCACTCGTAATTTTCTTTCAGGATGTCCTTGAGGAAGTAACGCCAGATGGGATATCTTAGCAGCAGTGAATAGAGAAGCAGAAGCGTTAGGACAGGCTGCAACGCAAGCACCACAACCAATACAAGCAGCATAATCGAAAGCGCGATCGCTTTCTGCTTTTGGTATAGGTAAAGAGTTAGCATCTGGTGCTGCACCCGTATTTACTGAAACATAACCCCCTGCAATCATAATTCTGTCTAAAGATGAGCGATCTACTACTAAATCTTTAATTACAGGAAAGGCTTTAGCCCGCCATGGTTCAACTACAATAGTATCTCCATCCTTAAAAGAGCGTAGATGCAACTGACAAGCAGCAGTAAGTTTTTGCTTTCCGTGAGCAATACCATTAATTACCATTCCACAAGAACCGCATATTCCCTCTCGACAGTCATTATCAAACTCTACAGGCTCTTGATTATTTTTAATTAGTTGTTCGTTCAGTACATCTAGCATCTCTAGAAAAGACATATCAGGATGCACATTAGATAGTGTATATTCGACAAATTTTCCTAGAGTTTTTGAATGGGGTTGTCGCCAAATTTTGAGATGGAGTTCCATAATAATTAGATGATGGGAGCAGATATTTGTAACCTCAAATCAAATACATTGTAAAGTCAGTAGATCACAAAACAGCCGATCAATAACTGAAAACTTTGATTTCTCATCCCCAAGGATAATACACTTGTTTTTTTTAAAATTATTTATGAATTAACCATTATAATATAAGTAAAATAAATATAACAGCAGGAACAGTTGAGGAAAAAGGTAGCATAGGATACACAATTTTAGTGATCGCATTCTAGGATTCTTCAACCCCTGACTGATTACTGCTTACTGATTTAGGGCAAAATTAACTCTAAATCCCAATTAGATGCGATCTCGCTAAGAGCGAGGCACTGCGTGGTCGCAGCTAGTTTATCTTGTTCTCTTAAATCTTGAATGTAGGGCAAAACTCCTAAAATGGGCGTTTGAGTTAGAGACTGAATGAGATTAATGGGAGCTAGTTGTTCTGGTTTTGCTGGAGCGTCGAAGGAAGAAGTACAACTGAGAATGATTCCCCTAAGATCGATATTGAGACTGCGTGCTAAGGCGACATTGGCTACTGTTTGGGCGATCGCACCTAGTTTGATGGGTACAACTAAAACTGTGGGTAAGCGCCACTCCGCAGCTAGATTACCTACTATTAGCTCATTAGTTACAGGAGAACCTAAACCCCCCAAAGCTTCTATTAATACAAAATCTTGTTTTTGCTCTAAAGAAGTAAACGAGTTCCAAACTATTGCTAAATCAATATCTTCTCCTGCTAATTCCGCAGCGATGGGGGGAGCTAGGGGGGCATCAAAACTCAAAGGAGTTACTATTTCTACAGAATCAAGATGACCAAATAACTGCTGATACAATTCGCGATCGCCTTGACCAGTCTGCATCAGTTTCAGTAAGCCTAAGCTCAGATTAGATTGATATTTTTGCCAATAAGATACTAGGGAAGCAGTCACAAAGGTTTTGCCCACATCTGTGTCTGTCCCTGCGATCAATAAACTACTCATTACTTAGTGATTTTTGCGACTTTGATGTTGGGTTATTAAATTACTTTAGACTAATTTATCTAAAAATATGATCAAAGCCCATTAAAACTTGATACTTTTGATTTTGCTGTTTGGTACATTGATGGGATAAAACTAAATTATCAAGAATTTTAAGTTCTGTTCCTAAGACAAATACCTTAATGTTTTAGTTGTTAATTTTGGTTATTCCTACCGTAATTGTGTTGGGGAGCAACAGTCTATTAGTATTTAAACTACTAGATTAGACGCATTTAGTAATATCTACTGATGCCAAAATTTCCTAATAATCTACAATATGAAAAGTTTCCACTTAGCAAAAATCAACAAAAAAAATTAAAATGCAGAAGATTAGCTTAAAATTGATCTCGCGTCCTTGAAACTGCGAGCGGATATGTCCTACTGGAAAGCAACTCATTAGGCTACCAGTAAGGCCAAGCTCAAAATGATAATATTGCCCTGAATTGAGTTAAAGTTTTGTCGTGAGCCATACTACAATTTTACCGCTTCAGTCTGTATCACAATCAACTGTGTTATCAGACTCTAATAGACTTCGTTTGTTTGCTGGTTCTGCGAATATTCCACTATCTCAAGAGGTAGCTCGCTATTTGGGAATGGATTTAGGTCCCATGATACGCAAACAGTTTGCTGATGGAGAACTATACGTTCAAATACAAGAGTCAATTCGTGGAGCTGATGTCTATTTGCTTCAACCCTGTTGCCGTCCTGTAAATGATAGCTTCATGGAATTAATGATTCTCATTGATGCTTGTCGTCGAGCTTCAGCCAGACAAATCACTGCGGTCATTCCCTATTATGGTTATGCAAGAGCGGATCGCAAAACAGCAGGAAGAGAATCTATCACGGCTAAACTAGTTGCCAACCTAATTGTGCAAGCAGGAGCAAACCGAGTTTTAGCTATGGATTTACACTCGGCACAGATTCAAGGTTACTTTGATATTCCTTTAGATCACGTGTATGGTTCCCCTGTAATTATCGACTATTTAGCAAGTAAAAAGCTCCCTGATTTGGTAGTTGTTTCTCCTGATGTGGGTGGGGTTGCTAGAGCTAGAGCTTTTGCCAAAAAGTTAAATGATGCCCCTTTAGCAATTATTGACAAACGTCGTCAGGCTCATAATGTTGCAGAAGTGATGAACGTTATTGGTGATGTGAAAGGAAAAACTGCCGTCTTAGTAGATGACATGATTGACACGGCTGGAACTCTCTTAGAAGGAGCAAGATTACTCAGGGAAGAGGGAGCTAGACAAATTTATGCCTGTGCTACTCATGCCGTATTTTCTGAACCTGCTGTCTCCCGTTTGTCTAGTGGAATGTTTGAAGAAGTTATTGTCACCAATACAATTCCTCTTCCTCCATCCAAGCAATTCCCCCAACTTACCGTCTTATCCGTAGCTAATTTATTGGGAGAGGCTATTTGGCGAATTCACGAAGACAGTTCTGTAAGTAGTATGTTTCGTTAGACTTTAAAGAAAACTTTAAGATTAAGACGTTCAATTGAACGTCTTTTTTTTTGTTGACTAATTCTCCTGATAAAGGGGGGTTTCATCAAGAGAGCCTAAACGTTTAATTGGCCAAAAACGAACAATTGCTCGCCCAATCAAGTTTTCCCGAGGAACAAAACCCCAATAGTGGGAATCATAACTATTATTGCGGTTATCTCCTAAGACCAGATATTGACCTTGGGGCACAGTTACAGGACCATAGGTGTATTCTGGAGCTTCCTCGATATATTTTTCCCTTAAAGCCTTACCATTAACATAGACTTTCTCACCCTTAACTTCTACTGTTTCCCCAGGAAGACCAATGACTCTTTTAATAAAGGCATCTTTAAAGTTTTGCTCTTTCAGTTTATCTGTGGGAGAAAAAACTACTACATCTCCTCTTTGGGGAGTTTTAAAACGGTAACTAACTTTTTCAATAATTAGACGATCATTAATTTCGAGAGTCGGTTCCATAGATGAAGAAGGAATATAGCGAGCTTCTGCCACTAATGTCCTAATTCCAATTGCTAATATAAAAGCCGTTGCTAAAGTTTTAACAATTTCTATAACTGGATTTTCTTCGGTAGAAGTTTTTACTTTTTCTACGGCTGAGTTTTTTTTCATTTCGGTCATAAGCAAATGTCCTCTACTACTACATTGTTAATTAATCAAGCTCACATTATCTTGCCTGACGGCAATTTATCACTAGGGGATGTGCGAATTGAAGGCGATAAAATTACCCAAATTGCTTCTGAGATTGTTCCCACAGAAACCGATAAAATCATTGACGCAACTGGATTGACTTTGTTGCCGGGAGTCATTGATCCTCAAGTTCATTTCCGTGAACCTGGATTAGAACATAAGGAAGATTTATTTACTGCTAGTCTAGCTTGTGCCAGGGGTGGAGTTACTTCCTTTCTGGAAATGCCTAATACTAAGCCATTAACTAGTACCAAGGCTGCTTTAGATGATAAGCTGCAACGAGCAGCTAGTAAGTCCCTAGTTAATTATGGCTTTTTTATCGGGGCAACTGCAGAAAACTTAGAGGATTTACGTTCCGCAGAACCTGTTTGTGGCATTAAAATTTTTATGGGTTCGTCCCATGGTGCTTTGTTAGTTAGTACAGAGGCAGAAATAGAGCCAATTTTTGCAGTGGGAAAACGCTTAATTGCAGTTCATGCCGAAGATCAAGCACGAATTCTAGAGCGTCGTAAACAATTTGCTGGTATTAGCGATCCTGCAATTCATTCTCAGATTCAAGATGAACAAGCTGCTCTCAATGCGACGAAGTTAGCGTTAAAGCTTTCTAAAAAGTATCAACGTCGTCTGCATATTCTCCATCTTTCTACAGGGATAGAAGCAGAATTATTACGTCATGATAAACCCAGTTGGGTGACAGCAGAAGTTACACCACAGCATTTATTACTTAATACGGAAGCTTACAGTAAGATTGGGACTTTAGCACAAATGAACCCCCCATTGCGATCGCCTGAAAACAATGAAATTCTCTGGCAAGCTTTACTAGATGGAGTAATTGACTTTATCGCGACAGATCATGCGCCGCATACCCTAGAAGAAAAAGCCCAACCCTACCCCAAAAGCCCTTCGGGAATGCCTGGGGTTGAAACCTCTTTAGCACTAATGCTGACTCAAGCTAAGGCAGGAAAGTGTACTGTTGCTCAAGTAAGTAACTGGATGTCCACCGCAGTAGCTAAAGCTTATGGTATTCCCAACAAAGGGGCGATCGCAGTAGGTTACGATGCAGACTTGATTTTAGTTGATTTAAACAATTATCGCCCGGTACTACGGGAAGAGCTTAAAACTAAGTGTGGCTGGAGTCCCTTTGAAGGTTGGGACTTAACAGGATGGACACAAGTTACTATTGTTGGAGGTCAAATTGTTTATGAACGAGGTGAATTTAATACTGAGGTTCGAGGCAAAGCCTTAAGTTTTACCAATGGATAATTGACAATTGATGGCGAGGGATGCTGAAACAAGTTCAGCATATCCAATCGCCAGGTTGATAATTGATAATCACCGATAATCACCTCTCCCTAAAAGAAATAGGATTGAAATAGACGGAAAAAATCTTTTTACGAGGGAGAAGACTGAGGGTTTAGCGCGGGAAGTCGTCAATCTCCGTGACTAATTACTGAGTCAACTTCTTAAACAGTTTCAACTTGCCTTTATAGGGTGCATAACGCCAATTGAGATCGAACCAGAAAGATTTTTTCAGAATACTTTTTTGATGGGAGAAGGTATCAAAACTATACTTACCATGGTAGTTACCTATGCCACTTTCTCCAACTCCCCCAAAGGGTAACTCGGGTACTCCTACCTGCATAATAGTATCGTTAAGACAGACTCCACCAGAAGAAGTATTATTAAGGACTTGTTGCTGTTTATTTTTGTCTCTAGAGAAAAGGTATAAAGCCAGAGGTTTCGGGAATTGATTGATAATTGAGATCGCCTCTTCTAGGTCCTGATATTCCAAAATGGGTAGTATGGGACCAAATATTTCTTCTTCCATGACAGGCGCATCAAGGGAAATGTCAGTAATTAGAGTGGGTGCAATATATAAATCTTCTCTGTTAGTTTGTCCTTCTGTAATGACATTTCCTTCTGTAAGTAAGCTGGCTAATCTGTCAAATTGTTTTTGATTAATGATTCTGCCATAATCGGGACTGATAGCAGGATTTTCTCCATAAAATTCTTGCAGGCAGTTTTGTATTTGAGCAATTAATTCTGATTTAATCTTCTGATTAACTAAAAGATAATCTGGTGCAATTCAAGTTTGTCCTGCATTGATAAATTTACCCCAAGTAATGCGTTTTGCTGTTTCTTTGAGGTCAATATCATCATCAACAATACAAGGACTTTTGCCTCCTAATTCTAAAGTTACAGGAGTGAGATTTTTGGCAGCAGCTTCCATGATAACTTTGCCAATTTTGGTGCCTCCAGTAAAGAAGATGTGATCGAATTTTTCGGCTAATAAAGCTTGACTGGTTTCCACTCCTCCTGGGATAGCAGCAATATATTCAGAAGCAAAAGTATCGGTGATAATTTCACATAAAATATCGGAAGTATTCGCTGATACTTCTGAGGGTTTGACTATGGCACAATTTCCTGCTGCAATCGCGCCAATAAGGGGGGAAATCATCAACGAAAAGGGATAATTCCAAGGCGAAATGATTAGTACGACTCCTAATGGTTCAGGTTGAATATAGGCTGATGCGGGAAATTGAGTGATAGGAACTTTAACTTTTTGGGGCTTGATCCAAGATTTAATATGTTTTAGAGCCTGGGTAATGTCTTGTAAAACTGCTAATTCGATATACCCTTCTAATTCGGGTTTTCTTAAGTCGGCATAGAGAGCTTTAATAATATCTGCTTCTCTTTTTTTTATTCCTGCTTTGAGTTTAGTTAGCTGTTGAATTCTGAAATCAACATCTTTAGTTTTACCTGTAGCAAAGAACTTTCTTTGTTGTTTTAGAGTCTATCTAATTAATGGTTGTTCTGTAATTAGCATAATTTGATATTTTAATGTTGCTCAACAAATGACAAATGACAAATGACAAATAACAAATGATATATATTGTTATTATGTAATAAAAAACCTAAAATTTACATTTTGAGATGATGCAAAATTCTTCTGAAGACACTAAAATCACGACGGTAAAATACGGGGAAAGAGCGATCGCAGAAGGAGAACTGATTACCTTTCCCAACCCCAAAATAGGCAGACGTTACAAAGTAGATATCACTTTACCAGAATTCACTTGTAAGTGTCCCTTTTCTGGTTATCCTGACTTCGCTACTATTTATATTACCTATTGTCCCAATGAAAAAGTAGTAGAGCTAAAAGGCTTAAAACTCTACATCAACAGTTATCGCGATCGCTACATTTCCCATGAAGAAGTCACAAATCAAATACTAGATGATTTTATTGCAGCTTGCGATCCTCTAGAAGTTACTATAAAAGCAGATTTTAATCCAAGAGGAAATGTTCACACTGCGATTGAAGTAACTCACGTTAAAAAAGGATAAAAGAACAAGGAAGACTGATAACTAATTACTGATTACTGAAACTAAGGATACAGCAGTAATGGGAGCAGTTACAGCCCTTAAAATACGCTTTCCTAGAGATACTGGTTGAAACTTAGCTGCGATCGCTTCTTCAATTTCCAAGGGAGTCCAACCCCCCTCTGTTCCTGTAGCAATAGTAATATGTTGGGGGGTAATATTTTCCAGGCAACTCCACAAAGAGGGTAGATTACCACGAGCGACACAAATATAGCGATTACGCAGTGCCTTGCTTTCAACAAGATCGCTTTCTACAGAAGTTAAATTCCCAATTGTCTCTGTAAAAGAAAGAGGGGTCAGAACTTGGGGGACAATTTGTCTTTCTGCTTGTTCAGCCGATTCTATAACAATTTTGCGCCATCTTTCCACTTTATTAGTACTGGGTTTAATAATAGTGCGACTGCTGATTACAGGGAGAAACCGACTCACACCCAATTCAGT
>JASJEK010000263.1 GCA_030064915.1 Xenococcaceae cyanobacterium MO_234.B1 | reverse complement strand
GTTTGTTGTAATCGGGAATCTCTAGAAAAATTAAATCATAATACTAGAGGACATTTCCAAGAAATTCTAGGTTTAATTGATGGTTATCAGCCAGAAAAAGAAGTATTAACTATTGCTATTGGAGAAGGACAAGTTAAGCTGATTCACTTTCAACCTGATATAACACCTCCTGATAGCTTTGAATCGGAAAATCGAGATATTGATAGACTAATTAAAGAGTTAGAAATCGCTTTAGGAGAAAAAGATTTTTTTTAAAGACTGACAAATCTTTTTTGCTTGAAGGAAAGCTCAAAAAAATCACTCTAATGTCCACAAACAAAGATTACCATATTTAGCTTTGCTGGCTAGCTATTTATTTTCTGGATGAAATGTTAAAAATTGAACTTCATTATGAAATCCGTAATCAGCATTAAATTGCGATCGCAATTGTTTGGCGTATAGGGTTTCTCATTGGCAATTGCCTTTTTTGAAATCTCTTATTTTGACACCTGAATCCTTACAGATTTAATAAGAATGTAGTTTAATATAAGCAATTTATATTAATTAATACAAGTGCTTGATTTAAGAATGATTTAAGAACTAATCATAGAACAATAATCATGGAAAGTAATGAGTTTCAAAGTCTCACTAAATTGGGTGCTAACTCTTCTCCCATTGCCGATGATCTTCTTGCACTAATACCAAATAGTAACCAACGCGCAGTATCCCCACCTAGTGACCTACTGACCTTAAGTGATGATGGAAGAATGGTTGCTATTCGAGTCACTGCTCATGATGTTGGACAAGTAACTCCCTCTTTAAAAGAACTTGGCTTTGAAGTTTTAGGTTCAGCACCAGAACTTCATTTCATAGAGGGATGGATGCCTATTGATTCTCTCCGCACCATGGAGTCTTTATCAATACCAGAAATGTTAGGTGTCATACCAGTTTATAAACCATTAACTAATGTTGGCAGGGTTACCAGTCAGGGTGATAGTGTTCACCAAGCGGATCGAGTTCGTGCAGAATTAGGCTTTGATGGCACGGGGATCACAATTGGAGCAATGAGTGATAGCTATAATGTTTTGGGCGGAGCTCCACGAGATGTTGCTACAGGAGATTTACCTTCAGGCGTTAATGTCTTGCAAGAAGGTCCTAGTGATGGCAGTATAGATGAAGGGAGAGCCTTGTTGCAATTGATTCATGACCTTGCCCCTGGTAGCGATCTTGCTTTTTCTTCTGTCGTTTTTGGCGAAGCAAACTTTGCTCAACAGATTCGCGATTTGGCCGATCCAGAAATTGGTAATGCAGATGTTCTAGTTGATGATATCGTCTATCTTACCGAACCATTTTTCCAAGATGGAGTGATTGCACAAGCCATTGATGAGGTAGTGACAACCAGAGATGTGACCTATTTTGCTTCGGCAGGTAATCGGAGCGATAGAGCCTACGAGTCTACTGATTTTGCTTCTGCTCCCGATTCAGAAGGATTTTTTTCCGATACATTCCATGACTTCGATCCAACCAACGGTGTTGATACTCGTCAGAATATAACTATACCTGCTTCATCAAGTGTCATTTTTTCGTTTCAGTGGGATGACCCTTTTTACACAACCGATGGTGTAGATACAGATCTCGGGATCTTTTTACTTGAAGCTGGAACCAACAATATAGTAGAGGGTTCAAATATTGACAATCTCGATCTTCAATTACCAGTAGAGATTTTCGAGTTTACCAATGTCGCTCCTGATGCCCAAGACTATGATGTCGTAATCACATTAAATGAAGGACCAGAACCAGGACGTATCAAATACGTCAATTTTGGTAGCGAGATTACCTTTAATGAGTTTGACACTAATAGTCCTACTGTTAATCCTAGTGCTGCTGCGACTAACGCTCAAGCAATTGCCGCATCTCGTTATACCGATCCTACTATTCCCGAATTCTTTACTTCTGTAGGCCCAAGCACATATTTATTTGAACCAGATGGTACGCGTAAAGCTACTCCAGAAATTCGTCAGACACCCGATCTTACAGCAGTTGATGGAGTTAACAACACTTTCTTTCCACCTCCTCCATTAAACCCCAACGATATTGAGGGCGATGGTTTTCCCAACTTCTTTGGTACTTCCGCAGCAGCCCCCCATGCAGCAGCGATAGCAGCTTTAGTCCAAGAAGCAAATCCCAATTTAACCCCTCAAGAAGTTTATGATATCTTGGCAGAAACTGCTACCGATATTGGCCCACCAGGATTTGATAATGTAACGGGTGCAGGACTTATTGATGCATTTAATGCAGTTAGCACCGCTTTGCCCAATAATTCACCCAATATAGTCGAGCTGAGCGTTACCCCCGAGATGATAGACGAGAACGGTACAGTAACCTTGACTGGGATGTTTGAAGATCTAGATTTAGGCGATACTCACACCGTAGAGATTGACTGGGACGATCCAAACGATGAAAATCCCACCATCCTTGAGCTAGACCCCGGCGAGCGAGAGTTCACGCACAGGCACACATATCTGGATGACGGTCCAGCACCTGGAAATGATACACAATCTGATACCGCTGAAATCTTAGTCAAGGTTAAGGACGATTCCGGCGCCGAAGACACCCACAGCGTAAAGACACTAGTAAAGAACGTCGCACCAATCATCGATCCCTTGATAGATGTCAAGGTGACAGTTATTGATGATGATGATGATGATGATGATGAAGGACTATCAATCACTATCGAGGGCACTTTTACTGATCCAGGAAGCCTAGATGTCCATACGGGAACAGTAGAATGGAGCGACGGTTTTTCTGTGGATGTCGACGAAATTGCCTTGGGCGATCGCACTTTCACCACCTCGCGTTTCTTATCTAAAGACGAACTCGAAAACAAGTTTCCTGAAATTGATGACGATAACAACAATTTTCCAGACGAAAATTTTCCAGGAGAACTCGATGACGACGACATTTACAAACTAGGTGTCAATCTTACTATTAAAGACGATGACAGGGGAATGGATACAAAACCTTTTGAATTCTTTGTATCGGAGGAGGGAGGAATATTTGTACCAGAGATTGTATAACAACAAATTAAGAGCACTAGAACTGTTATGAAAATAAATTTTCGTCCTCGGTTGTGAGAGCGATCGCTTTTATAATGATAACCGCTATATTAAACTAAAATCCCACAATAATTTGTCCCATTGCTATAGCTAACATTATAGTTACTATATGTTGGGGTAATAGTAAAATACAAGACTTACGAGCAATCTTTTGGGTTAATACTATAGAAAATAAGGCGCCAAACACTAAGGTCGTACCTTGCAAAAAAGCAATTACCGCAGGATGAGCTACTACTATAGGTAAACTGTCACCATTTAGTCCAAAAGTAGCCATAGTTACTGGTAGTATCCTACCCCCTTCTGTTAACCCTAGACGTAAATAATGAGCTAAATTTCCTGCTAAAACTAAAGGTAGATAACCATAAGCAAGTTCGATAAATTTGCGGGGTTTAAGTTGTTTAATTTTACAGATTAAGTTAATAGCTACTTGGGCGAGTAAAGGTAAGATAGTGGGTAAAGTTAATAGTGCAACAGCAATTAAACTATGATTAGTAAATACTTCTAAGGATAAGTCTAAATTAAATCTAGTTTCGATTTCTGGTAAGCGATGTAAAAAAACAACATTTAGTAAGAGAAATAGTAAAGCTACTTCAGAAGTCTTAGGGTTGTAAGTCGTCCATAATTCTATTCCGGGAGGACGTAAATTAAATTCTACCGAACGATGGGGACAAGCTTTTAAACAAGTCATACACAAAACACAATCTTTATTATCTTCTAGTTGTGCTGGATGGGAATATAAAGGACAGCCATCTGTTTCCATTCCTTCTCCTTTTTGTGGACCTCCTTTATAACATTGGTAAGTAGTACATTCAGCAAAACAAGTCCCCTGTTGCGCTCTTAATTCTGTCATTGAAAGTTTAGCAAACATACCATTCATCCCACCAATAGGACATAAGTAGCGACACCAAAACCGCCGTTCAAAAATAGCAGAAAAAATCATTGCTCCTGCGGTAATTAGTAACAGTAAGCAAGCGGAAAGATAAGGTGTATTTTCTAAATCCCATAATTCTTCCCAAAGTAAAATCAGGGCAAACAAGCTAAATAAAAACCAACCACCATACTTTTCTGCTGCGGGGCGAGACCATTTTTTTAATTTTCTAGGAAATAAATAGAGAGACAGTTTTTGGGTAATTTCTCCATAAATCATAAAGGGACATACTGCACACCATAACCTCCCGACAAAGGGAAATCCAATTAAGACTAAAGGCCACCACCAAGCCCAAAATAAATTGAGAGCAAAGTTTTCTTGGCGATTTTGAGGCGCAATAAATAAAATAGCAACAACAAAAGCAAAAAGAGGAACAGTAACCCAATAATTAATACGGTCAGGATACCATTTACTTCGTAAAAAATGACGTAATTGGGGATATTTATTTAGTAAATTAATGCGATATTGTTTTTTCTTACTTTGAGATTGCCAAACAATTTCTTCTGTAATCTCTTCACAACCTTGTAACTGAGTTAAAGCTCTTTCGATAATACTTTCTAACTCTCGTAAGTTATTCGGAAACTCATAAGCTTGCAGTTTTCTTAAGGCTTCAGGAGTTAAGCGAGACTTTTGACAGCATTTTTGACGACTAATAAGGTTAATATAATAGTTAATCTGTTCTTCTAAATCTGCTTTACGGACTCTAAGAGGAGGGACTTCAATTCTAATGTTTACTAGAGAATCTATTGCTGGTAACTTTTGTTCTGAAATTACAATAATCCGTGCTTGAGAAACTTTTGCTTCGGGGAAAGCATCTCCATCACGAATGACAGAAGTATATTTATTGGTCTTAATTAAATTAGCAATTTTGGGTAAAAGTTCCTGGGGTAGTTGTTGAATATTATTTAAAATTAAAGTCCCCTTTCCTAAAGCTTCAATTAATCCTGGTTTGCCTCCTGCTCTCCCAAACAATTCTGCGCCACTAGCTTGTAACTTACCACAATCTATTTTAATAATTGGTTCTTTGCGGTATAATGAGCCAAAATGGATTAATGCTGCTAAATTATCTTTCTCTAAACCAGGTTCACCAAAAATCAAAGTAGCATCTCTAGTGTCGGAAGCTTTTTTAATTTGCGATCGCAATTGTTTGGCATACCTAGTTTTCCCAATTACTCCCCGTTTAGCTTTACTAACTAAATAGGGTCTTAAAATTATCTGTCTTTCTTGTTCAAAGGTTAATTGAGAAGATAAATCTTTTACTTGTTGTGCTAATTGTTGGGAAAAAGCTTGGGTAATTTTAGGATATTGCTTGACTATATCTTGAAATTGCTTACTTTCAAGATACAGTAACCGAGTTTCACTGAGAGTTTTCACTGAATACTGAGTTTCTTGATTCAATAATAAAGCATATAAATTTAAAGCTGAACCAGGTAATAAACTTACAAGTTGTCCCTGGCTATTGCTTTGGCTTTCTAACCTGCCTGAAATAAAGATATATACTCCTTCGGGGCTAGTATCTTCCCTAATAAAAATCTGATTAGCAGCAATAGTTAGCTCTTGCAACTTGAGGGCGATCTCATCTAAAATTTCTGGTGATAAGATGGCTAAAGCTGTTCTTTCTTGTAAAAAAGTAACCAAGTTAGCAGAATTCATTTCTCAGTTATTAGAAACTATAGATCAGGAGTCCTATTTGATTTGAGAGAGATGTTTCACATGGCGTAGGGTTAATTCCTGAATTAATCCTACTTAATCCTCTTGACTTATTTAGGATTGCTATAAATGATAGAGCCGATTAACCTATTAGTTCCATTATTTTTACTAAGTTTAATTATTTTAGCTGCTATCTTTTTCAACAGTCAGAGCTAAGCTGTCAAGTCGCTTCCCTCCGAATTCCAAATTATTATCCCTGATTATAAGGTCTTGAATGAGAAATTTTTTGTCTTTTTCTCTCTCAAGGGAGGAGCTTGTACTCGGAATTAAACCATTTCTTAATTATGCTTTCTTTTTTACCTTTCTTTTTTTATTTTGCATTTTGAGGAAGTCAGCGCAGCTTTCATAGTTTGTACCCCTTAGAATGCTGACAAGCGAGAGGTAGGTAATTAGTTAAGGTTGACAGGAAGAGGAGGAGATAAAACCAAATTTTCGGAAAAATCAGCTAACAAGGTCTGAAAATTTCCCGAATAACTTTGGTGAAATAAACAGAAATTATGAGAAATTAGTTGAGCTACAAAAATTATTTATCGATAAATTTGGCTAAAATGAGCGAGTATTTGGAGAAAATTCTCTTGAGCCTCCCTGCCCTCTATCTCCTTTCAGGGCTATGTTTTTAATAAAGGTGTAAGTTTTTACTCTAATTAGAACCCAAAAATAAGGTTTTCTCCTCCTGTCGGAGGTAGGGGACTTTAAGTTATCTGTCGAACTGATACCGTTTATTTAGGGGAATATTTTCCCCCTTAGAGCCTCTGCCTCCCCTGCCTATCTAAACCTTTAAATCTTAAAATCATACCCTTGGAAGCCCTCTAGCTCCCCCTCCGTCTTAACTAAAAATCAAACAGCCCTACCTTCAGCGAGGAGAAATTGGTAGAAGTATTGAGCGTTTATTTTTCACTAGATAATAAGTAGTTTAAATACCAGTTAGCTTCAGTAGCAATTGAATTAGAGTTTTATTGTATGTTGTAATAAAAATCATCTCTCGATCGGTAAAAGTAACCGACATATTTCTAGAAAATTTTTATAATTTTTCGACACAATTTTTATAATTTTTCGACACAATTTTTATGTTTAATATTATCTTAAAGTTTTTTTTTTAAAATATGATGCTAAATAGTACAATTAATTATAAGATACTAATACTTGAAAAAAGTTTTACTTAAATCAAAAATTCAAGCTCCAAAATCCTAAAACAAACTAGAGTAACACAAGTTCGACTAATTTTCCTACAAAATGCAGACCCAAAATTCAATAAATCAACAATTACAAAATACTATCGCAGCTAGCCAAAATTATTTACTATCTATTCAATATCCTGAAGGTTACTGGTGGGCAGAACTAGAGTCTAATGTTACTATTACCTCCGAAATAGTATTACTGCACAAAATATGGGGAACAGATACTACTAGACCCTTAAATAAAATTACCAGTTACTTGCGATCGCAACAAAGAGAACATGGTGGTTGGGAACTATTTTATGATGATGGAGGAGATTTAAGTACTTCCGTAGAAGCCTATATGGCGTTGCGTTTGTTGGGAGTACCTGCAACCGATCCTGCTTTAATCAAAGCCAGAAACTTTATCCTCAAAAGGGGTGGTATTAGTAAAACTCGCATCTTTACCAAACTCCATCTAGCTCTCATTGGTTGTTATGACTGGCGCGGTATCCCTTCAATTCCCCCTTGGGTGATGTTGTTTCCCGATAATTTTCCCTTTACTATTTATGAAATGTCCAGTTGGGCAAGGGGTAGCACTGTACCTTTACTAATAGTCTTTGATCAAAAGCCGATTTTTGCCGTCAATCCTACCATCAACCTAGATGAATTGTATGCAGAAGGAATAGATAATGTCCGCTACGAATTACCCCGCAATAATGATTGGACAGATATTTTTGTGCATCTCGACTCTGGCTTTAAACTAGCAGAAGATCTGAATTTAGTCCCTTTTCGTCAAGAAGGATTAAAAGCAGCCGAAAAATGGATTTTAGAAAGACAGGAAGCAACAGGAGACTGGGGGGGAATTATTCCTGCAATGCTAAACTCTCTTCTAGCTCTACGCACTTTAAACTACGATGTTCATGACCCAATTATACAAAGAGGACTAGCTGCTATTGATAACTTTGCCATCGAAACAGAAGACAGCTATCGTATCCAACCCTGTATCTCTCCCGTGTGGGATACCGCTTGGTGCTTACGCGCCCTCATCGAATCAGGTTTAAATCCCGATCACGAAGCCTTAGTCAAAGGTGGAGAATGGTTATTAGAAAAACAAATTCTGGACTATGGAGATTGGGCGATTAAAAACCCTGATGCAACCCCTGGAGGTTGGGCTTTTGAATTTGATAATCGCTTTTATCCCGACGTAGATGACTCAGCAGTTGTGGTAATGGCTTTAGATGAAGTTAAGCTACCACAAGAATCTCGTAAACAAAAAGCGATCGCCCGTGCCTTACAATGGATGGAATCTATGCAATGTAAAGAAGGAGGATGGGCTGCTTTTGACATCGACAACGATCAAGAATGGCTTAACTTACTTCCCTATAGCGATCTGAAAGCTACTATTGACCCTAACAGTGCGGATGTTACTGCCAGAATCTTAGAAATGATTGGTCAGTGTAATCTTCCCATGAGA
>JASJEK010000049.1 GCA_030064915.1 Xenococcaceae cyanobacterium MO_234.B1 | reverse complement strand
GAAAGAAGTGCCAGAAAACTGAGCTTCTAAGACACTTCCACTAAGAGAACACATCACCATTAAGTAGTCACAAACAGGACACTCTGTATAAATAACTTGTTTGTTAGGGCAATTGCGATAGGCAGCTTCATTACTAGTGAAATAACGACGAACTGCCTTACTACCACAGTTAGGACATCGAATTTTTTGAATGGTATCTATCACGAGTTTTAAAACAACTTTAGACCATAAGATTAATATTTGGCTTACTCCTCACACTGAACACTATTAATTAAATTTACCAATGGATAATTATCCATTATCAATTCTTGAAGTAAGTTGCTACAGCCGAAGATGTTTCTCTAAAGCATTACTAAAAGTTTCATAAGGAGCTTTTCCCACAAACTGTTCTGTTAATGTGCCATTTTTAAAGATTAAAACGGTGGGAATACTGCGAATTTTATATTGTTTTGCATTATTACGATTTTGATCGATATCGATTTTTACGACTTTGGCTTTACCTTGATATTCTTCAGCCAAGCGATCAATTAAAGGACTTATTAAACGACAGGGACCACACCAGGTCGCTGTGTAGTCAACTACGACTAAGTTTTCATCTTGAATTAATTGTTCAAAATCACTTTCTTGGATATATTCTGCTTTAGTTGTTATAGACATAATTTTGAGTTTTTTAATTATTAGTAAAGTTCGTCTTCTTGGTGAGTTAAGATTGTGCAATCAGAGGTAGGATAAGCAACACAAGTCAAAACAAATCCTGCTTCGATCTGTTCATCATCTAAAAAAGTTTGGTCTGATTGATCTATAGTCCCAGCCAATAATTTTCCTGCACAGCTAGAGCAAGAACCAGAACGACAAGAAACAGGTAAGTCAATATCATTTTCTTCTGCTGCATCGAATATGTATTGATCTTCTGGAACCTCAATAGTTACATCCAAACCTTCTGCTTCATTAATCAATTTGACTTGATAAGTTGCCATAAAAATTTTCTCCTTTTTTCTTTGAAAGTTCTTGATAGACTAGATGTAATAGATTAGAAAGATTAGAAATTTTACCTAGCAATGAATGCTCCAAACTCAACAACCCACAAACTTTGGCAAAGATTAGAAAGAGGAAGAAGAAATAAAGCTGCTAGTGGTGGTTATGCTGGTTATGGCTCTCCTGCTTTTGGCAAGCAGGCGATCAATGGGGAGTTAGTCAATGATCCTAAAGAACAAGAAATTATTGAGCTAATTCGTCGTCATCATAAATCGGGAAAATCTTTACAACAGATTGCTAATTGGCTAAATCAAAAAGGATATAAGACCAAACGGTGTCAACAATGGCGCAGAATTTCGGTTAAAAGGGTCTTAGATCGGCTTTATGGTAGAAATCCTTGAGTTGTTAACCTAACAATTCTTCCTTCCTTGATGATGTCTATTTGTGTATAACCTCCAAAACACTATGATTATTTACTGACAAGCTTTTATGCTCATCCCTTTGTTACATCTCTCTTATGATAAACCTAAAAGGGACTAATAGAAAAATTATTTTTAGAATTTAGCTATCTTATCTGTTAAATCTGTTATGTTACCTTCCTCTATAGAAATTAACGATCGCTTTTTAGCTACTCCCGATTTAGAAATGGCAATTGATCGCAAGCCATTGCAAATTACACCGGATACTTATCTGCAAGACGCAATTGGGATAATGAGCCAAGCTAGAGGCAGTAGATGTTCTTTGCCTAGTGATAATGAATCTAAGAATCTGCTCTCTGACTACCAACCCTCTTCCAGTTGCGCTTTAGTAATGGAGGGAGGCAAATTACTAGGTATTTTGACAGAAAGAGACATTGTGCGTCTGACAGCCTCAGAAATCCTATTCGATCGGGTACAAGTTAGTCAAGTAATGACTCAGCCAGTTATTACTTTATCTCAGTCAAATTTCCGAGATATATTTGCAGCCTTATTCTTATTTCGTCGCTACAGAATTCGCCATTTACCGTTAATGGATGGGGAAAATAACTTAGTCGGTGTAATTTCCCCTGCGACAATTCGTAATGCAATGCGTCCTGCAAATTTACTCAAACTAAGACGAGTTGCAGACGTTATGAGTAAAAATGTAGTTCATGCGCCTCAAACTATTTCCGTACTTGATATCACTCAATTAATGGCACAACAGAAAGTTAGTTGTGTGGTGATTACCCAAGAAGACCAAGAAGAAGATATCTTGATTCCAGTGGGGATTATTACGGAACGAGATATTATGCAATTTCAATCCCTACAACTTAATCTCAATAACATCACTGTACAAGAAGTGATGAGTACCCCCTTATTTTTGCTTAGTCCTGAAGACTATTTATTAAAAGCTCATCAAGAGATGGAATACAGACGAGTCAGAAGACTAGTAGTGTCGTGGAATTGGGGACAAGGATTAGGGATCATCACCCAAACCAGTCTATTGCGTATTTTTGATCCTATGGAAATGTATGGAGTGATCAATACTCTACAACGGACAGTACAAGAACTAGAAGCAGAGAACCGCAGGCTGTCTCGCATTGTAAAGGAAATAAAAGGATAAATTCGTCGATTTGTTCTATGTTCGACTGCTATCTTAGCTAATCTCCAAATTTCAGAGTAATAACTTACTTTCCTTAAGTAAAATTGCCGACACAAAGCCGACACAAAGCCGACACAAAACGGATAAACTTAATGGAATGATAAAGTAGAGATAAATTATTCATGAAGTAGAGATAAAGTATTTATGTAAACTTTACATAAGAGATAAACTTTAAAATAACAGGTAATTAAAGCAGTCACAATGAACAAATACTTTTACACGGCAATCACAGTAAGCGCGATCGCATTAAGTAGCTCCTCTCTAAATGCGAAAGAAAGTTACAGTCAAAATATTTCAGAAACTGTTTTTGTCTGTGCTACAGAATCAGAAGTACCCACCATGTTTGCCTACACTCCAGGAAAAATTACCATAACTCCCTTGATCAGTTGGCATCAAGAATATCTCCTACCTGAACAATCAGGAATAGAAGTGTGTCAGCAAGTAGCCAGCAAACTACAAGAATTATCACAACAACAGCAAGAACGATACATTACTACTGAAAGTAAAGAAGACCATACCCTGGTTTGTATGGTTACACAGGAAAATGACAATTGTAGCTCTGAAACCAGTGAACTTTTGTTTAGGGTTAACCCTAATTATGACGCTAGCTGCATTCTAGATCGCAGAGAACCCTTAGAATGCTTAGCAGTAGGAAAAGTTAGAGGGATTTTTAGTTATGAAGATAAACCCTATAAACCCCTATGGTGGATCTGGTAAATTCAAATTAGCTGGGTTGCATTTTTAGAGTAAATTCAAAAAACCCAGCTTCAACTCTATTAATTTCTCTATTAATTTATAAATCTCAATCGAGATAAACTCGAGATAAACTCGTCACTTTAACTATAAAACTAGATAAGTAATGCCCTTTAAACCTATGCAGGGACTTTGTACCGGTATTGTATTGGTCAAATCGCTGTTTTTTATTGCTATTGTTCACGCCCAAGTGTTAGATTCTAGACCCCTATCTCCTGCTAACCTAACTTCTATTACTCAAACTGACAACCAATCATCAAAACTTTTTGCAACTCAAGATCCATCAGAATCTGGTTCTCCCTCTTTGCGCCGTCAACCACTAGAAGGGGAAGAAAAGTTTGAGCCAAAAAGAATTCCTCTGCGTATTCCTCGTCAGAACTATTATCGTGTCTCTCCTAGTGTCACAATTATCAATCCTTCTGGTTATGGTGCTGCTTGGGGAAATGCAGGTATTGGTATAGGATTTCAAGAAAGAGCCCGTTTTGTGGATAAATCAGACGCAGTGATAGGCTTTGGTTTTGGTTTAGGTAATCCTCAAAAAAGCCTTGGAGTACAAATCGGTGTAAGTTTAGTCGATGTTAGTAGTCCCTACAGAGATGGTGCAGTTAGTATCAAAGTGCATCGACGTTTACCTGAAGATTTTAGTATTGCAGTAGGAACTCAAGGTGCGAAAACTTGGGGAGATACCGACGGTGGTTCTTCTGTTTATGGTGTGGTTACCAGAAGATTTAGACTCAAACCTGACCGAACTAAACCTCTAAGTGAAATGTATGTTTCTTTCGGAATAGGTGGAGGACAATTTCGTTCTGCATCTGATATTGAAAATGGAGTTGAATCTATTGGGGGATTCGGCAGTTTTGCGGTAAGAGTTATTGAACCAGTAAGCTTTATTACGGAATGGACTGGTCAAGATTTAACTATTGGAACTTCTATTGTCCCTTTTAAAAGTTTACCTATTGTGATAATCCCAGCGATTACTGATATTACTGGACAAGCTGGTGATGGAACAAGATTTATCTTTGGTGCTGGTTATAGCTTTTCTTTTTAAGTCGATTTTTAACAAGAGTATCTAGTCATGAAACTTATTCATAATCTTATAAGCCTGAGTGTTTTATTTAGCTGGGTTATAAGCAACCCGCCTTTAGTCCGTTCTCAAACGGGAAATATGTCGGATATTACTTTACCTAATCCGATAGAAATTCCCACTAATTCTGACCCAGTAGCAGAAACTCCCGAAACTCCCACTGACCCAGTTACTGAGCCAGTAGCAGAAACTCCTGAAACTCCCACTGACCCAGTTACTGAGCCAGTAGCAGAAACTCCCGAAACTCCCACTGACCCAGTAGCAGAAACTCCCGAAACTCCCACTGACCCAGTAGCAGAAACTCCTGAAACTCCCACTGACCCAGTAGCAGAAACTCCTGAAACTCCCACTGACCCAGTAACTGAGCCAGTAGCAGAAACTCCTGAAACTCCCACTGACTCATCTTCCGAACCGCTTGCAGAAGAAGATACTCAAAATCTTGAGGATCTTCCCGAACTTATCCCACCAACTCCTACAAATCCTGAAATTCCTTCTCCTAGCGACCCTATAGGAAAAACGGCTGGAAATATGGCTCCTCCTAGCGACCCTATAGGAAAAACGGCTGGAAATATGGCTCCTCCTAGCGAATCTATAGGAGAAACGACTGATACTACTATCGATCCCGTTGCAGTGGAAAATCCTTCTGTTAGTGATATAGACTCTACCCCTGGTAATGAAGCTGAAACTGCCCAACCAATCTTAGAACAGGAAGAAACAAATCCTACAAATATTAGTGAGACTGAAACGAAAGTAGATACAGTAGATACAAATGGGGAATTAACCACAGAAAATCAGACAGAAGTTCTAGAAACTGACACTACAGCTACTGGAGAAGCGGAAATAGAAGCACCTGCGACGGACAAAACTATTGCGGAAGAAGCAGAAACTACAGTTGTAGAAGAAACAGAAACTACTGAAATAGAAACTACAGAACAAGAATCAGTAGCAGTAGAAGAAGAACCAACTGAAACCGAGACAGCAGATACAGCAGAGACAGAAGACACAGAAAAGACAGAAAAGACAGAAGATACAGAAAAGGTAGCGGAAGAACCAGATGTTGAACAAAAAATAGATACTCAAGCTTATGAGGTACAAATACAGCAATCTAGTACTGAACTAGCAGTAGTGATGCAAGAAGAGTCTTATGCAACTCAGATAGCATCTTATTCGGAAATTCAGATTTATGGGGAAGCTCCTTCTGTAGAACAAATTTCCCAAAGACTAGGGGAATTGTGGAAACAAACAGGGAAAAAAGCAGCATTCATTAATGTATCGTTGCAAAAAAATCAATTAGAATCTTTCACTGTTTTACCTAGCGCATCTCCCTTGTTAGCAGACAATTCTGGGACCCCGCAGCGCCTCGGTGGTAACGAGATCGCATCTACTAATATCAGTAAAAATCAATTAGTTCAACCCCAAGAATTAACCTTACGCAATACAGTAAAAAATACTTCTCGCAAGAGTCTGATGGCAACAGCCAAACAATTTCGGCAGGAAATTAGTAATCCGAGAAAAGTTCGACAAAATAATTATTTAGTATCCGCACAAGAACTATATCAGTCGATTATTGCACCGATAGAAGCAGAACTAGAAGCTAATGATATAGATATCTTAGTCTTTGCGATGGATTCGGGTTTACGTTTATTACCTCTTGCTGCGCTTCATGATGGGGAACAATTTTTGATTGAAAAATACGCAGTAGCTATAGTTCCTAGTTTTGGTTTAACTGATACTCGTTATGTCAATTTAAGTCAAAGTCCCATCTTAGCTATGGGAGCGTCGAAGTTTAAAGAAGAACAAGCTAGTCTTCCCACAATGCCTATAGAATTACAAAGTATTACTCATAATTCTAGTCGTGGAGAAATTTATCTCAATGAAGACTTTACTGTTGCTAACTTTAAAGCCCAAAATCGTCGCAGTAAACCCTTTTCAATTATTCATTTAGGTACTCATGCAAAGTTCAAGCCAGGAAGCTTTAATGATTCTTATATCCAGTTTTATGATGAAAAATTGCAGTTATCAGCTTTGAGAGAAATTTCTGATGAACTAGGTTGGAGTAGTAGCCAAAATCCCCCTGTCGACTTGCTGGTACTCAGTGCTTGTGAAACTGCTTTGGGAGATGAAGAAGCAGAATTAGGCTTTGCTGGCTTAGCTTTACAAGCTGGAGTAAAGTCTGCTCTAGCTAGTCTGTGGTATGTGAGTGATTTGGGGACTTTAGCTTTGATGGGAGAATTTTATGATCGCCTGGACGATACCTTAATTAAAGCAGAAGCATTACGCCAAACCCAATTAAGAATGTTAACAGGAGAAGTTATGGTGGAGGATAGACACATTAAACTATCCAATGGAGAACATCTATCTTTACCTGCTGACTTCCCTAGGGGAAATTTTCGCTTCTCCCATCCTTATTTTTGGTCTTCCTTTACCCTAATTGGTAACTGGAATTGATTTAATTTGTGTCATTTGTCCTTTGTCTTTTGTCCTTTTAGTGACCAATGACTAATAACAAATGACTAATAACCAATAACCACTAACAATGAAATTTATTCGTTACGATCTGGCTCAACTTGCTGCTTACACTCCCCACCCAGGAGGAAAAACTACTCATCCTGTAGATCGTTTGGATACTAATGAATGTCCTCTCGATCTACCCCAGGAGATTAAAGATAAACTTACTTGGTTATATCAGCAGGAAATAGAAACTAACCGTTATCCTGATGGGAGTCATTATCAGTTAAAAAATGCGATCGCCGAATATGTGAATGAGTCAGCCAATCTAGAAGGAGTAATTGAATCAGCTAATATCTCTGTGGGGAATGGTTCAGATGAGTTGATTCGTTCTATTTTGATTGCTACTTGTTTGGGGAGAGAAGGTGCAATTTTATTTGCGAATCCGACTTTCTCTATGTATAGTATCCTGGCTCAAACTCTAGGTATTCCTGTTGTTAGTGTGGGGAGAAATGAGACAGATTTCACCATAGATATAGAAGCAGCTAAAAATGCCATTTTGGAAACTGCGAACCCTCCTGTAAGAGTTGTCTTTGTAGTTCATCCCAATTCCCCTACTGGTAATGCTTTAACAGAACAGGAACTAGACTGGTTGCGGAGTCTATCCCAAGATATTCTCGTCGTAATTGATGAAGCCTATTTTGAGTTTAGTCAGAAATCTGTAGTAGGCGAATTAGCACAACATCCTAATTGGATTGTACTGCGTACCTTTTCTAAAGCCTTTCGTTTAGCTACCCATCGCGTCGGTTATGCGATCGCAAATCCTGAAATTATTACTATCTTAGAAAAAGTTCGTCTTCCTTACAATCTCCCCAGTTTTTCCCAAACCGCAGCCTTAGTTGCACTCCAAAATCGTCACCTGATATTACCTTTTGTCTCAGAGATACTCCAAGAAAGAGACAAAATGCATCAAGCATTATCTAGTAACGAATCTTTACAAGTATGGCAAAGCAACGCCAATTTTATCTATGTACGGCTGAAAAACCTTGATGGTGAATCCCAAAAGACCAAACTCGCAGCAATTACCACCCAGCTAAAAAACCAAGGAACTCTGATTCGCCATACAGGAGGGGGTTTAAGAATCACTGTAGGAACAGCAGCAGAAAATACTAGAACCATTACCAGATTAGCTTTAGTTAGTAGTTAATAATTGATTATTATTTTGATTGTAGGGTGGGCAATGCCCACCTTATTTATTTATTAAAAATAAAACCCATAATAAACATGAATTCCAAGAGTTTTATAGAGCCACCTTCAACTCATCATAAACGTTCCGCAGGACTCTTAACCGCATTGCGTCTCGGTTTATTCAATCTGGGATTAGGATTAATGGCAGTATTAACCCTAGCTGTTCTCAATCGAGTCATGATTAGTGAGCTTGGGATTCCTGCTACTATTACCGCAGGAGTTTTAGCTATGTCTCAATTTGTGGCACCTGCTAGAGTCTGGTTTGGACAACTATCTGATACTAAACCCTTATTTGGTAAACATCGCACTAGTTATGTCCTGATCGGAACGGCAATTTTTGGTGTAGCTGTGTTTTTAGCAGTACAAGTAGTATGGCAATTGGGAGCAATTGTGAGAGCCAATGAAGGTTGGTTGTGGAATAGCCAAACTATCGGTTTAACGGCTCTATTAGGACTAATTCTAGGGATTTATGGTTTAGCTCTTAGCTCCAGTTCGACTCCTTTTACCGCTTTGTTAGTAGATGTTTCAGAAGAAGATAATCGCTCTAAATTAGTCTCTATCGTTTGGTCAATGCTGATGGTAGGAATAGTTATTGGGGGTATTACTGGTAGTGTGGTGCTGAAAAAAATCAACCAAGGAGGAATTGAAGCTGGTCAAATTCCTTTAGAAAACCTCCAAGCACCCATTAATTCCGTATTTGGCTTTGTTCCTTTTTTAGTTATAGCTTTAGCTGCGATCGCAACTTGGGGAGTAGAAAAGAAATATTCTCGTTTTAGTTCTCGTGCTTCTAATTCCCATCGAGAAGACAGTATTACTCTCCAGCGAGCTATCAAAATTTTAACTGCTAGTCGTCAAACGGGTATCTTTTTCACTTTCTTGTGCTTGTTTACGATTAGTTTATTTATGCAAGAAGCAGTATTAGAACCCTATGGTGGAGAAGTGTTTGGAATGTCCATTGCAGATACCACCAAACTTAACGCCTTCTGGGGAATAGGAATTCTCTTAGGCTATGGGACAACAGGCTTTTTCGTCGTTCCACGCTTAGGGAAAAAACGCAGTACTAAAATCGGTTGCTGGCTCGTAGCACTGTGTTTTATCCTAATTATCCTGTCTGGCTTGACCCAACAAGAAATAATCCTCAAATCGGCAATGGTAATATTTGGCATTGCAGCAGGAGTAGCTACCATTGGAGGAATTAGTTTGATGTTAGACCTCACCGCAGCAGCAACCGCAGGAACTTTTATTGGTGCTTGGGGACTAGCGCAAGCTATGTCTAGAGCCTTCGCTACTGTAGCAGGGGGAGTTATTTTAGATATTGGGAAAGCTCTTTTTGCTAGTCCTATCTGGAGTTATGGTTTAGTGTTCGCGACTCAAGCAGTAGGAATGATTGTGGCTATAGTGATTTTGAATCAAGTAGATGTTCAAGAATTTCAAGAAACTACAGGAAAAGCGATCGCAACTGTCATGGAAGGAGATTTAGATGGGTAAAATTTATGAGATAATTACTAAATTAAGAATTGTCAACAATTAATAACTTATTTAGCAATGACTAAGACAGCATGGGTATTTCCAGGACAAGGTTCTCAAGCAGTAGGAATGGGGTTCGACTTACAGACTTTTCCTACTGCCCAAGTAAAGTTTGAAATTGCCGAAAAAGTCCTTGGTTGGTCCGTCTTAGACATTTGTAAAGAAAATGAAGCGGTCTTATCTAAGACTAACTATACTCAACCTTGTTTGTACGTCATAGAATCTATATTAGCTGACCTGTTAACGGAAAAAATGGGTAAACCCCAGTTAGTTGCAGGTCACAGTTTAGGAGAATATGTAGCTCTTTACACTGCTGGTGTATTTGATTTTGAATCAGGATTGAGCTTAGTTAAGAAACGTTCTGAACTTATGGCTACTGCTGCTGGGGGTAAAATGGCAGCCCTAATGAAGTTTGACCGCGCCCAATTAGAAACCGTTATGGCAGCAACTCCTGATGTAGTTTTAGCCAACGATAATAGTGAGGGTCAAGTAGTTATTTCGGGGACTCCCACAGCAGTGGATATAGTATTATCTCAAGTTAAAGCAAAAAGAGCCGTAGAACTTAATGTTTCTGGGGCGTTTCATTCTCCCTTGATGGCGGATGCTGCTGCACAATTTGAGTCCATCTTAAACGCTGTTACTTTTCATGAGGCTCAAGTTCCTGTTTTATCCAACGTCGCTCCTACTCCTGAAACTCAAGCAGAAGAATTAAAAAGCCGTCTTAATCAACAGATGACTGGTTCAGTAAGGTGGCGCGAAATAATGACTCAACTTACTGCTGAAGGTATCACTCAGGCTGTAGAAGTAGGGCCAGGTAAAGTTTTAGCAGGTTTGCTCAAAAGAAGTTGTAAAGGTATTAAGTTAATTAATGTAGGAACAGCAGAACAGTTGGAACAATTTAGTTAGTAATGAAGCGCCACCAAAGTTTCCAGACAAGCCTTGGCACAAAGATTTCTGGAGTTTCCCGCCTCAGTGTCACTGGAAGCATAACTTTTCTGTCATTGGAAGCATAACTTTTCCGCTATTACCTTTTAAATAACCTTATGTGGTCAAGCAATGTTAGAAAAGTTCTAGTTATTGGAAGCATAACTTTTCCGCAAGTCTAAAATGGAAGCATAACCTTTCCGTGAGTAGCTTTCTAAAAATTAAACTGTTTTATCTTGTGATTTCACCTGTCTCAAAGAATATTCTGTATTCTTATTACATAAACGAATACGAGAAATTATGTCTCTTGAAGTACCGAATGCAGACAGGTTAAATAAATATAATTCCATCATACTGCCAAAATTTTTTGAAATTCATAAATTTAGTCGTTTATACTCACTTGAACCAATAGGAGTGGGGACACCATATACAGAAAGCCTCAGCAGCTATTTAATTAGGTTAGCTCAAGAGCATTGTGTAACTCCCAAGAAGTTAATCATGGGAGAAATTGCTCCCTCAATCTTGGGCGATCGCTATAAATCAGAAATGCTCTCAAAAAATGTCAGTACTATCTTTGGTAACAGCGATGCCAAACCAACTATCAATTGTATGAGAGATATGACGCGATCGCTGACTCAGGCTTTAGAAAGTCTAACTCTGCGTCAAGATTTACGATATTTGTCTTGTTTGACTTGGAAAGGAATCATTAAAGAGCGCGGATTGTTTCGACAACATAAAGCGTGGTGTCCTCAATGTTTTGAGCAATGGCGACAAGAGAATAAGCCTATTTATGAGCCTTTAATTTGGTCTTTTAAAGATATAAGTTACTGTTCTGAGCATAATTGTCAATTAGTAGATCGCTGTCCTCACTGTGAGTCTCAGTTGAAAGCAATAAGCGATCGCTCTGTAATCGGTTTTTGCTCTCGCTGTAAAAACTGGTTAGGAAGTCAATCAGAATTGATTTTAAACCAGAATGAATCTGATTTAACTAATATTAGGGGAATTGAAAACTTGATTGTGGTTGTTCCTAGTTTGAATTATCAGCCTACTTTGTCTGATGTGATGCGAAAACTTCAGTTGATTCATTTTTGTTTTGAGAGAGTTGTTAATCACGATTTGACTCAGTTTATTGTGTTGGGAAAAATCATGGAGCAACTAAAAATAACTTTTACTCAGCATTATAATAAGCCGTTGAATTTAATTAACTTACTGATTCCAGTGTGTAATTTAACTAAGATATCTATTTCGCAGCTATTTAGAGAAAATTCTCCAACCCTAAGTCAAATTGTACTAAATAAGTTAAAACTGAATTATAAATTTAAAAATCATCTGATATAGTCAGGAATTTGTCAATAGTAAAGGATTAGTAAAAATACAGTATTTGTATGTTATCGCTCTTACGAGACTAAAGATTATTCTGCAAAAAATTGATTGTTTGGGAAATATTTAATAAATAACTGCTGCCAACATTGTTCTGCGCTAATTACTCCGAATTGAAGAGTTAGAGCTAAGATTTGATGGACTAAAACCGACCAAACTCGATTGTTAGTTGGCACAGACTCAACCCAGCCTTTTTTAGCCAGTTCAATTAAAGCGATCGCCTGTAAGACTGTTTCTGTATCTTCACAAAAAAAGGTAGTGTTAGCTCTTTGTCCTTTTCTTCGACCTGTACGACCCAAACGCTGAAGAAATGAGGAAACGGTAGAAGGAGCATTGGCTTGTAAAACTAAATCTAGGTTGCCTACATCAATTCCTAATTCTAGGGTAGAGGTGCAGATAATGCTGGTATTGCTACCGCGATGAAAACGCTCTTCGGCAGAAACTCTTTCTTCTGCTGATACGGAACTATTACTTTGTCAAATTAGAAATGAGGGTTAAATCTTCGCTCCTCCGAACTCCGAATTC
>JASJEK010000048.1 GCA_030064915.1 Xenococcaceae cyanobacterium MO_234.B1 | reverse complement strand
GGCCAATGCTTTGTATGAGTTACTAGAAAAAGAAATTGTTCCCTTATTCTACGAACGGGATGAGCTGGGTATTCCCCGTGGTTGGTTAGATAAGATGAAGCATGCCATTCGCTTCAATTGCCCCCAATTTAATACCACTAGGATGGTCAGGGATTATGCTCTCAGAGCCTATTTTCCCACCAGCGATCGCTACTTGGCGATTAGCCAAAATAACTATCAACCAGCCAAGGATTTGGCACACTGGAAAGAAAACCTCTTTGCCCACTGGTACAATACTAAAATTGACAGGGTTGACTTTTCGGTAGATGGCGAAGTGAAAGTCAATCAACCAGTGCAAGTTAAATGTCAACTTGCTCTAGCAGGATTGCAACCAGAAGATATTCAAGTTGAACTATATCAGGGAGCAGTTAATGACAAGGGGGATATTCCTGATGGTTATGCTAGTTCCATGAGTTACCAAGGTCAAGACGGCAATGGTTTAAGTAATTATATTGGGGAGATAGTCTATCAATCCAGTGGTCTTCAGGGTTGTCAAGTGCGGGTGTTACCGAAACACGAGTTACTTTCTGGCTCTTATGAAACAGGTTTAATCTTGTGGGCCGAGTGAGCTGAAATTTCTACTTCAATTAACTTTTTGGCTACCGAGAGTGATTTTTCAATTGGTACGGGCTCGGATAAAAGCGATAAGATCGAAGTAGAGAGCTTGAGGAAGCTAGTTCAAATATTTAAACTGCATAACCTAGCTCTTGAGGCAGAACCTCGTAACCGCTCAATCAGTGATAATTCCTTCGAGGCAAGATAGTTCTCTGCTCGACTGGTTACAAAAAACGAGTCACTTGATATTCCCTGAAGCTGGCGAAAACCACTACAACAAGGAAGAACAAGAAAAACTGGGAGCAATGACAGAGATCACAAATACTCAAAGTTTGGAGTCAGAGCTGGATTGAGACCAATGAATTCAGTTAAGAGAATGAACGATAGGAGTCTAGAATCATGTTAAACAATGAATCGAAACAATTACCCCGTCAACCAAATTTAGGTGCGATCGCCGAACCCATTCCAGATCCTTGGTCAACCCCTAGCACAGGGCAGAAGGCACATCCCATTCCTGAAACTTGGCACTTACCCACAGAACCCTATTCCTTAATTAGCCCAGCAGGAAATCAAGAAGCTCCCAGACTAGTGAGTCATCAATCAACAAGTGAGGAAATCTTATTAGAAGATGAGCTGAAGCTTAAGGTTGGTACTGGCAGCCTTCTCAAACAGCAGTTGGAAAAAGCTTTAGCCCTAATTTATTGGCTCGGGGCAATCAAGCAGCCAAACCAAAAATGGGGAATGTCACCAACCTAAAAACTGAGGCAAGAGGCAAGAGTTTTCTTTGCTTCCAAGGTTTGTTGCCTCTTGCCTACTTCACAATCATGTTAAATTAATTTGGCACAGGTACTTACTAATTCTAAGAGGATGCAAAGTTCAGAATCGACTCAGGCAAAAAGCTTTGAAGAAATTGAACATACCGCTGATTGGGCTTATCTAGTTAGGGGAAAAAATTTAGCAGAATTATTTATTCAAGCAGCCTTGGGGCTTTACTCTCTAGTAGGAATGCAGTTAGTACCAGGATCTCAGACAACCCGTTCAATTCAACTTAAAGGAATCGACCGTGAAAGTCTATTGGTTGCTTGGTTAAATGAATTGCTTTATTTACATGAAAGCGAGGGTTTAGGATTCGAGCAAATAAAAATCCAATATCTTGATGAAACAAGCTTACAAGCTAGAATTACAGGGGCACCTACTCAGCAATGGCTCAAAGATATCAAGGCAGTAACCTATCACAACTTAGCTATTCGCGAAACAGAATCAGGGTTGGAAGTCACGTTAGTATTAGATGTGTAAGGGAAACAAAGTAGTCAAAAAAAAAGTAGCCCAAAAATTTATTGACTATGCCCCGGTCAAACATTACCGAAGGAGGGGCTAAATTTGACATCCTCTCGCGCTAAAAGACGCGAGATTCCTAACCTCACGATTAGGCTTTTCTGATTCACTCGCACATATCTAGACACAATCCTAAGATTATGCCCCCGACATTGGTACGTCCCCAGACCTTCGACCCAACAAGTCGATTCCATAAGCTGGGGAAACCCCAGCATGGCTCGACTTCATTACAGAGTCCCGATTTCGCTAGCCCAGCGATACGGAAAAAAGCTCGAACAAAATACTTATTTAGTTTGCGTCCTTCAGGGTTGTGCAAATTCATTGCCCTGTCAGCTTTTCCCAGTCTGCCAACTTTTCTGCGCCGTCGCGGAAATCGCGAACTTTGATTGTTAGGCTGTCTGTCCCCGTTGTCTGGGTGGGTCAACGACCAAGGGTATTGTACCACGTTTTTACTACACGAACTTAATTGGAGGTCGGCGTTTCCTGAGTGGCTGTCGCTTGGGGAAACCCCAAGCGTTTATACGCCACGTCCCATCGGTAAACCGAGGGTCTCCACGCCGAAGAAAAGATGAAAAGATTATTTCTGTTATTTTTACTCTTACCAGCGCTCTTTCCTGTAGCTAGTTGTGCCAATACCAGTGATTTTAGTCAGGAGGATACGCAAAATAGCATTTCCCTAGAAAACAGTACAGATATTGTTGCAGTAGCAGAATCTTTTAATTATCAAGATTATGCAGAAGTCTTAAAAGCTTATGTCAGCGATCGCGGTTTAGTTAACTACGAAGCACTACAAGCAAATCGAGCTAAATTAGATAAATTTAATCAAGCTTTAGGTTTAGTAACTCCTAGTGTTTATAACAGTTGGAGCGAAGCCGAAAAACTAGCATTTTTAATCAATGCTTATAACTCTTTTACTCTTCAATCAATTATCGATCAAAATCCTCTCAAAAAAAGTATTAGAGATATTCCTGGGGTTTGGAGAAGACGTAAATTTGAAATTGCAGGAGAGTCTAAAACTCTTGACAATATTGAACATGATATTCTCAGAAAAGAATTTAACGAACCAAGGATTCATGCAGCTTTAGTCTGTGCAGCTATAAGTTGTCCTCCCCTGCGGAATGAGCCTTATTTACCAGAAACAATAGATAGTCAATTAGACGATCAAGTAAGAAAATTTATTGCTGGTTCTTATGGCTTAAAAATAGAACGCAGTCGCGGTCGTGTTTATCTTTCTTCTATTTTTAAATGGTTTGGGAAAGATTGGCTTCCTAGCTATCGTATTGAAGATAAATTTACTGGTAATAGCAAACAAAAAGCAGTACTCAATTTTATAAGTCAGTATCTTAATGAATCAGACCGCGAATATCTAGAAAAGGGAAAATATAAGGTATCTTATTTAGATTACGATTGGTCATTAAACAAACAAAATTAATAATTTTTGAGCCATATCCTGCTATACTTTACTTCCGGGGATTACCAAGATTAACCTAAAAAAAAGAGTCGGGTACTGGTGCACTTCAAATTTGAAAAGGCGAATTCAAAATCGGTTGACTTTTTTAATTTTTCTGCTCCCCGCAGTCCTGTGGCTGGTGGTCTTTTTTCTCTTGCCCCTCGCGATCGTACTAGCCTACAGCTTCCTGCAACAAGATATCGGTGGGGGCATCATCTGGCAGTTCACTTTAGAGAACTACCAGCGACTGAGCCGCGGTCTCTATTTGGGGATTATTTGGCGCTCCCTCTGGCTGGGGTTTCTGTCTACTGCTGCTTGCTTGCTAATTGGCTATCCCCTGGCGTTCTGGATCATTAAGCAACCCAAGCGCTGGCGAAACGCCTTAGTGCTGTTGGTCATCATCCCTTTTTGGACTAATTTTCTCGTGCGTACTTATGCCTGGATTGTCCTGCTACGTCGGGAAGGGGTAATTAACATCCTACTGGCAAGTGTGCAAATTATTGACAAGCCCCTGGATTTACTCTTCACGCCACTAGCCATTGCCATTGGGCTAATTTACGGCTATCTCCCCTTTATGATCCTGCCCATCTACAGCACCCTAGAGCGCTTTGATTTTTCCCTAGTCGAAGCTGCCCACGATTTGGGTGCCAACGATCTCAAGACTTTCTGGCGCGTCGTCTTTCCCTTGACACTGCGGGGGATTATTGCCGGTTGTCTGCTGGTTTTTATTCCATCAGTTGCAGCTTTTATCACCCCCGATATTCTGGGTGGAGCCAAGACAATTATGGTGGGCAATCTGATCCAAAATCAGTTTCTCAAATCCCTCAACTGGCCCTTCGGTTCTGCTCTGTCCATGATGCTAATTGGTATGATTTTGGTTCCCGTGACGGCCTATTTCTGGTTCGTAGATGATTACCTGCGGACAACCTCTACCAAGGGAGGTCGCTCATGAGGTTATCTTTCCGCTCACTTCGGCTCCGCCAACAGTTTGATCTCTGGATGGGACGAATCGGCCAACAGTGGCTCTACATCAATGCAGTGTTGGCGTTTGCCTTCCTTTATCTACCCATCGCGATTCTGATTGTTTATTCCTTCAACAACTCTCGCTATAACGTCGTCTGGCGGGGGTTCACCTGGGGCTGGTATGAGAGTTTGCTCAAAGGCAGCGATGGGCTAGGGTTAGGTACTCAAATCGGCACTGCTGGCATGGGCGGTAGCGTGCTGACAGCCTTGCAAAACAGTTTGCTCGTTGCGGGTATATCTACAGTGGTATCGACAATTTTCGGAACGTTACTAGCGATCGCAATGGAACGAGGGCACTTTCGAGGGCGAAGCGCGATCGCTACCTTAATTTACCTACCCATCGTCATGCCCGACATTACCATGGGAATTTCACTGCTGGTATTTTTCACCCTCTGTTTTAAACTGCTGGAAACTGTTACCGGCATCTACTTGACCCTGGGAATAACCACTGTCATTATTGGTCATATTACTTTTAGCTTATCTTTTGTCACGGTTATCGTGCGAGCTCGCCTGGCAGATTTAGATCCAGCCCTCGAAGAAGCTGCTATGGATTTAGGAGCCAACGAATGGCAAACTCTGTGGGGTGTCACCTTGCCCCTGTTGTGGCCAGCGATTTTCAGTGGCGCACTGCTGGCTTTCACCTTGTCATTAGATGATTTTGTCGTGACCTTCTTTGTAGCAGGCGTTGGCTCAACCACACTCCCCCTATTTGTCTACGGCATGATTAAATTTTCTGTAACCCCTGCGATTAATGCCATTTCGACCTTAATGTTATTGGCATCGATGGGTTTAGTGATAGCATCCTTGGCAAGTGCTAGCCAGTCCGCAAGTAGTTAAATTTTGGAGGAGAAACAAGATGCAGTTCTTAAAACGATGGGTAATATATGCTTGCTTGTTCTTGGTGGCAGCCCTGTCAGTTATATCCTGTAACAGCACTCCCCAATCAACTACTGTCAGCACCCAGGGTTCAACCCTTAATATTTATAACTGGTCTACCTACATTGCCCCTGAAGTTCTAGAAGAATTCCAGAAAACCTACAACGTCAAAATTAACTACGATAACTTTGATAGTGAAGATGCCTTGTATGCCAAACTCAAACCCGGCAACCCCGGCTACGATGTCATTTTCCCCAGCGACTACATGCTGCGACGAATGATTAGAGAGGGGATGGTGATTCCCCTAGACCAGAGCAAGATCCCCAACAAAAAACACCTAGAGTCTAAGTTTGTAGACACCCCTTACGATCCGGGGAATCGGTACAGTATGCCCTATCAGTGGGGCACGATGGGCATCGGCTATAATATTAAGGCCACTGGCGGTCCCCTCGATAGTTGGTCTGCCCTCTTTGATGCTAAGTACAGAGGCAGAGTGGGATTGATGGATGAAATACGGGGCACGATGGGTATGGTGCTACTCTATCTAGGATACAGCCCCAGCACCACCAATCCTGGGGAAATTAACCAAGCTAGAGACTTTTTGATTCGACATAAAGACAATATCAAGGCTTTTGTCGCCGATACAGGACAGGAGCTATTAAATCAAAGAGAAATTGACTTGACAAACGAGTGGAGTGGGGATATGTTCCAGGCCATGGAGGAAAACCCGGATCTCCGCTACGTTATCCCGAAAGAGGGCACCACCGTCTATACCGATCTCATGGCCATTCCCAAAGGTGCTCCCCACAAAGAATTGGCCGAGCAATTCATTAACTTTATTTTGGAGCCAAAAGTCGGGGCGACAATTTCTAACTTCATCCACTACGGCTCTCCCAATTTAACCGCACGAACCCAGGGCTTGATTGATGCCAAAGACCTTGAAAATCCAGCGATTTATCCTCCACCTGAGATCTGGGCAAAGTTGAAATATGTGGATGATGTCGGACCAGCGCTTACACTTTATGACCAAGCCTGGACTGAAGTGAAGGCAGCATTCGCATCCTAAATCGAGATAAAATTATTGGGGTATATAGGTTTGAGGCTCTTTTAAACCCCAAAAATGTCTAAGTCCCCCTAATAAGTACTTGGGCAAAATTAATTAATTGTGTACTTTTGGAAGGCAAGGGAGGCAGGGGAAGCAGAGGAAGAAAGATGATGATAACAATACTTCATTAATATACAAATAATTTTGCTTACCTACTTAGGTTCAGGGAGAAAAGTGAGAGCATGGAGAACAATGCTGTTGATCTGATCGATATTTCCAAGCAGTTTGCAAACAGTGCCCGCTCAGATAGCTTTGCCGTCGAGAATCTCAATCTGGCGATCGCGCCAGGAGAATTTTTTTCACTGCTGGGACCGTCAGGGTGTGGCAAAAGCACAACCTTGCGGATGATTGCCGGGTTGGAAACCCCTACCCGCGGTGAGATCTTCATTTATGGGGAACGGATGCAGAGCCGCCCTCCCTATCACCGCCCCGTCAATATGGTCTTTCAACACTATGCCCTCTTCCCCCACCTGAATGTGTTGGAAAACGTCGCCTTCGGCTTAGAGATGGAGCACCTATCGCGATCGCAAGTGCGCCAGCGGGCTATGGAAATGCTCGACTTGGTCAAACTCAACAGCTTAACCTCTCGCTATCCTCGACAGCTTTCGGGTGGGCAACAGCAAAGGGTAGCCCTTGCCAGAGCCTTAGTCAAGCGACCGCGGGTGTTGCTTCTGGATGAACCCCTAGGTGCTTTAGACCTGAAATTGCGCAAAGCAATGCAGTTAGAACTCAAGCATATGCAAAAGCAGCTTGGCATTACTTTTATTTATGTTACTCACGATCAAGAAGAAGCGATGACGATGTCTGATCGGATTGGAGTAATGTATGAAGGTCACCTGTTACAGGTGGGGAGTCCCTTCGAGGTGTATGAGTATCCAGCGACTCGGTTCGTTGCTAGCTTTATTGGCGAATCGAATATCTTGAGCGGTCGAGTAGTGCAGCAGCACCCCAACGTCATAGATGTCTTGGTTGATGAACATTGGTCTTTGCAGGTGTCTCGGAAGGGGAAAGGGGAGCCCATCCCCACTGATCGCAGAGTTTCCCTGGCGATTCGACCAGAGAAAGTGTTTTTAAGTTCAGTTCAGGAGAATCCAGAAAATAGTCCCTGCCCTAATTGTTGTAACGGCACCATAAAAGAAGCCATTTACCTGGGCACAGACACTTGTTACTTAATTGAACTCAACCCGCACCACCAGATAGTAGTCCGCCGCCAAAATGTTCATTCCAAAGGGTTTCACGCCTACCGCCCTGGCATCTCAGTCCAGGTAGTGCTGCCACCGGAAAGCCTCTGCCTGCTTGAAGATCGAGATTGTTAGCATTCCAATGTCAGTAAGATAATAGGCTTATTGCCCAATAAGGGACAAAGTAGCTAAAGTACTTATTATATTTGGCTTACATGAAAATAATTTGAGGAGTTGGGAAAGGGGTGCTAAACAAAAAAATTATCTCTGTGAGTTGTTTATCATTACTTACTGGGTTGCTTCTTGCAGCTTGTGGAAGCAACAATCAAACCTCTACCAGTAAAACAGAGGTTAGCACTCTCAAGCTTTTATATTGGCAAGCACCAACTATTCTTAACCCCCATCTTTCCACAGGGTTTAAAGATGCAGAAGCAAGTCGCATTACCTTAGAACCCCTAGCTAGTTTTGATGGCAATGGAAAATTGATCCCTTTTCTCGCAGCAGAAATTCCTACAGTTGAAAATGGGGGAGTTGCGAAAGATGGTAAATCTGTCACTTGGAAGCTAAAACAAAATATTAAGTGGTCAGATGGCACACCTTTTACTGCTGCTGATGTAGTCTTTACCTATCAATATGTTACTAATCCTCAAGTAGCTACGGTATCTGGAGGAACTTATGATGTTATAGCTAGTGTAGAAGCGATCAATGATTACACTGTTAAAGTAAATTTCAAAGATGTTAACCCTGCTTGGTACTTAGTTTTTGTCGGTAGAGAAGGAATGATCCTTCCCAAACATATCTACGAACCCTACAATGGCAGAAATGCCAGAGAAGCACCAGCTAACCTCAAACCCGTCGGAACTGGAGCCTATCGAGTAGTAGAATTTAAACCAGGAGATACAGTTATTTATGAGCCTAACCCTGAGTTTCGTGAGGCAGATAAATTAGGTTTTGAGAGGGTAGAACTCAAAGGGGGTGGGGATGCAACTTCTGCTGCAAGGGCGGTTTTACAAACAGGAGATGCAGATTTTGCTGCTAATTTACAAGTTGAAGCACCTATCTTGCAAGAATTGGAGGCAGCAGGAAAAGGTAAAGTTGTGACTGACTTTGGGGCTTTGATGGAAAGAATTATTATTAATCATAGCGATTCTAACAAAGCTACTAGTGACGGTGAACGTTCTAGTGTTCAATTTCCCCATCCTTTTTTTAGTGATTTGAAAGTGCGTCAAGCCCTAGCTTTAGCTATTGATCGTGATACTATCGCCAAGCAGTTATATGGAGTAACAGGAAAAGTTACCTCTAACTTTTTAGTAGCACCAGAACAATATGTTTCTCCTAATACTAATTATGAATACAATCTTGAGCGAGCAAATCAATTACTAGATTCAGCAGGATGGCGTGATACTAATGGCAATGGAATCAGAGATAAAGATGGCGTAGAAATGTCAGTAGTGTTTCAAACTTCTGTTAATCCTTTACGTCAGAAAACCCAAGCAGTAATTAAACAGGGATTACAATCTATTGGGATGGAAGTAGAGCTTAAAAGTATTGATGCTAGTGTCTATTTTTCTAGCGATCCTAGTAGTAACGATACCTTAGAACATTTTTATGCAGACTTACAGATGTACACTAGAGGAAATGTTAACCCTGATCCTGGTGCTTACATGAAATTCTATACTTGTAATCAAATTCCCCAAAAAGCTAATAATTGGTCAGGAGATAATAACTCTCGCTATTGTAATCCTGAATACGATAAACTATGGCAACAATCTACTGTTGAGTTAGACCCCAAGAAGCGTAAGCAACTGTTTATTCAGATGAATGATTTACTGGTAAATGAAGCAGTAGGTATTCCGTTAGTTTACCGAGCTAATGTAGTAGCTTTTAGTAATAGTATTACTGGTTATAATCTGACTCCTTGGGATATGAGGACTTGGGATATTATGAATTGGCAAAGATATAATTAGCAAGTGCTATCTTTGCATTGTGTAGCCTATATATGACAAGGGACTTATCCGCTGCTCGTAACTTCTGACGATTCCCGACTTCTGCAAGAAGTCTAATCTCTATCAGTAATAGCTAGTGAAGACTGGCAATAAAGTTTAAGCAAGTGCCTTCCCATCAATCTTAGTAATTGCCACAATAGCAGGGAGTGGGGGTTGATTAGCACTCTTATTAGGCCAATTAGAACCTAGAGGAACTTGGCGTTGTTGCAGGAAAGCAGTACCGTCGGTAGTTAATAACTTAAATTCACGGCTTTCTGTTGCTAGCTCTTGACGAATACCGTTCTTTTCTCCAGGATGTTGCACGGACAAAAAGAGAGTTTGGTGATCTTGACTAAAAAATGGTCCGGTCAGTTCACACTCCATAGGACCAATGGCAAAAGGATAAATCTCTCCTGCCAAATTGCCAGACATCGGAATATACCATAAAGAATTATTGCCAAATACTCCTGTAAGACTGCTGCCAGATAAAGCTGCACCATTTTTAGTCCGAGTTGGGACAGCTTTATTGTGCTTGCTGGTGGACATATCCGTAACCAGCCACAAGTTACCATTGCGGTCTGCTGCCAGATTATCAGGGTTAGCAAAACCAGCACCACTTTTAGCAGGTTCGCCTCCAGTTAGCAAAATACTCCAACGAAAGGTCAAAGCAGCAGGCTCATTATTGGTTTCTTCTAACTTGAACAGCCAACCATATTCGTAAGGGGTTTCTCCATCAGGACCTTGAAAGACTGAGAGATCAGGTCCGCCATCATCCCCAGGAGAGCCAGACGTAAAAGCAATGAATAAAGTCCCATCTTCGGTCACAATAGTATCTTCCGGGCGAGCCGTACAAGTAACTCCTACGGCAGTAGCAGCATAATGGGCATCAATCAAAATTGCTCCTTGTTGTTCTTGTGGATTATTTCCCTGATATAAATCTGCTAGAGTTTTAAATTGACTTTTATATTGTTCGATTTCCGAGTCGCTTGTAAAATCAGCGACTCCTCCCCGATTGCGGTCTGGATGGGGCAGTTTCACTTTGCCTCCTGCGACGGCAGTAGGTTTAACCGGCTCAATCTTGGTGCTGAGAGTCAAAGGAATCCATTCTCCTGTCCCATCAGGATTAATTTTGGCTCCATAAAGCATTCCCTTCTCGAATAAACGAGAATTTCCCTGATCTGTAAGGTTTTTTACTATACCAGTACTGACAAACTTGTAGAGATGCCCCCCACGGCGATCGCAGCCAGAATAAACGACCAAATTTTGGTCTTCTACAGCCCGAATACCAAAAGCTTCATGGCGATATCTTCCCATCCAAGTATGTTTGGTTCCGTAATCTTCAGGGTTATCAGGGTCGACCTCTACCATCCAACCATACTTATTCCCTGCTAAACCAAAAACATTAGCTCTGCCGTCAACTTCTTCCTCATTGATTATAAAAGGTTTTTCCGAAGGAGGCATCGAAGAGCCATCTGCCATTACTACTTCAGGAATCTGGTCTTGGACGTTTTCTTCAGCACTTAATACAGTCCCCCAAGGAGTAGTACCCCCGGCACAGTTTTGAAATGTACCAATAATGCGAGAGCCTAGACCATCTTCGTAACCCAGTTTATTCTTTTTGTTAAAAACTGTGGTGGCTGGGCCTGTCGCTTTGAGAGACTGTTGAGGATTATCCAAGCCAGAAATCCCCGTGACGCGGCGATCGTTTGGGCTATAAGTGCGTTCCCATTTTCCTAGAGAGTTACGACGCACCGATATAATCCCAATTCCTTGATCAATTAAGCCTTCTCTGGCTATTTCCTGAATCTGGGCTTTTAAAGGCTCCCCCTCATCTAAAATAAAAGCATCAATTGTACCATCCTCATTAGCCTTTGCTTTGACTTGGGCAAAAGGTAATTGTTTGCCTATAACTATCGGGTAAGATGTCATCCAAGCCTTACCGCTAATATATTCAAAATTGACTGTTAAAAAACCTTCATTGGGAGCAGTTTCCACCAAAGAAATATAGTCGTTATTGTAACCAAAGCGTGAGTCTCCTACCCGATCTCCCCAAGCTGCAATTACTTGGTACTCATAGCCATCAGGTAAGACAATATCGTCTTGAACTTCATAAGTTTGATAACGGGCTATTTGTTCTGTGGTGTCAATCCCTTCAATTTCTAGAGGGAGAGGAACTTGTATGGGGGAAAAGGGCAACCCCTCATTTCCCGTGGCTGCTTGGGCGACTTGATTTAATTCTAGTGCTAAAGAGTAATTCCCTTTTTCCTGGGTTAAGGGATTCAAAACCAGGGAACTAGCACTTGCCCCCAAAAATAACAAAAAATTTCTTCTATTAGTCATCACTAAATATTACCTCTGTATAGACCTATGGGCAAAAATAAATATGAAATCAAAAACTATACCTATTACCTATTAGCTCAACACAACCAAAGTTTATGAGAATAGGTGCAAGAGGTCTACTGTATGAGGTAAGCTGGTCAACATCGAATTTGTAGGTTGAGGCTGGTCGCTTCGCGCACCAGGGCGTGAGGGGAGATAGGGCACCGAAGGGGGCTTATATTATCCAAAGATAATGAATCAAACCGATAACTGACAGCCGTTTCAACCTACACTGATTCTATCGAATACAGTTTACAATTTGGCGAGAATAGCCATTCCCGCCGGAGGCAAATCTACTCTAACAGTAGCACGACCGCGACTACTCACAATTGGAACAGTTTGATTAGTCTGTGGATGACGCAATTCATTATCAGTCCAATCGCTCTTGTAGAGAAATGTCATTTTTTCCCCCACTGGACTTAAAGCTCCATCTACGGTTACATCTGCGCCCCTTCCCTCAAGAGCATGGGTATTGATAGCTATAAGAACCTCTTGATTAAAGAGAATGCGAGACCAAGGCACTAACTCTTCTTTGGCGGGTCGAGCAAAATCTCTCTGTAACACAGAT
>JASJEK010000262.1 GCA_030064915.1 Xenococcaceae cyanobacterium MO_234.B1 | reverse complement strand
AATCGTACTCACAGCAAGAGTAAGGCTTGTGACTAATAGTTTAATCGATTGAGAAGATTCAAACATGGTATTGAGTGCAGGTATTTGTGAAGATTTGTTACTCATATTATAAAGAATTATTACGATGGATGCTGGAGTTTAGACTAAATTGATTGACTAAGGAATCAACAAAAAATCGAAAGAAGAGAGTAAATCAGCTTCATTTATTGCCAACTTTCTGATGAATAAAGTTGAGTTTCTAAATCTATTAACTTATTGGGTTGATTATTTATTCATTTTTTAGTCTAAACTAAAATCCCAAACAGTAAGATTGAAAATTGTTGGCATAACAAACAACTTAAGATGGGGTTTGTTCTAACCAAGCCATCCCGCAAGATTTTGCTGTTGAGTTTCAGAAGCATTTTCTATTTGCACTACCTCATAGCGAGTTGGTTGAGGTTCTGCTAAAGTCGCAGATACAGTTAGTAACTCATCTTGATGGAAGATGGTAATTGTAATAGTATTTCCTGGATGATAGTCTTTGAGGTGTTCATTTAGGGTATCAGCAGTAACTCGAATTCCGTTGATCGCCAGAAACTCATCATTAGGATCAATTCCAGCGATCGCAGCAGGGGAATTGGCTTCAGTAAATTTAATTATTTCCTTACCACCTTCAGTTTGGACTCTAATTCCTAAGTAGGGGATAGCTTCTTTATCGTGAATTGGTTTGATTTTTAAGCCAAAAGGTGCGAGATAATCATCAAAAGGTAGGGCTTCAGTTGTTTCTAGATAACGAGTGAAAAAGTCGCTTAAATCTTGTTGGGCTACGTCTTCAAATACTTGTTGTAAGTCTTCTGGGGTAAATCCAATTTCTGCTTTGCCATAACGTTCCCACATCATCCGCATTACGTCATCAAGGGATTTTTGATTATGGTGTTTATTTCTAATTAATAAATCGAGTAATAATGCTACTAATTCCCCTTTGAGATAGTAAGATATTTGGTTATTATCACTGTGAGCTTCTCGACGATAAAGTTTAATCCAAGCATCAAAACTAGATTCGCCTAAAGGCTGTACTTTACGCCCTGGAATTGATAAGTATCTAGTAATATCTTTACTAAGATTGTTTAAAAACTTTTTCCGGTTATAAATACCAGCCCGTAGAGGAATTAGCATATCGTAGTAGCTGGTTACTCCTTCACTAAACCATAAAGAAGTAGTGTAATTTTCTTGTTCATAATTGAAGGTTTCTAAAGCTTTGGGTCGAATCCGCTTGACATTCCACAGATGAAAAAATTCATGGGCTACTAACTGAATAAAGCGATGATATTTGTCTTGATCTCTAAACCCCAAACGAGGATAATTAAGAGTGCAACATTCTTTATGTTCTAACCCGCCATAACCACTACCGGAAAGATGAAGTAAAAAGAGGTATTTTTCGTAGGGTAAGCCACCAAATATTTCCGCTTCTGTTTCTATAATTTTTTTTGTATCTTTGATTATTTTGGTGATTTTGGTATTACCTTTTCCCCAAATAGCATACTGGTGAGACTTGCCTAATACTTCAAAATTATGTATTTCTTGTTTTCCAACTTCTACAGGATTATCAACTAAAGTGTCAAAATCCTGAGCAATAAAAGTATTAGTTTTTTCGGGAATAGTTACTAGAGTAGTAGTAACTTTCCACTCTGGTTTTGGGGGAATAATCTCTACTTGAATAGGTTCTTGTACGAGTTCAGGAACAAACATAAACAAGGCAGCACCATTAAAATAGCCATGAGTAGCATCTAAGTGATTTGTTCTTACTGTTAACTCATTGGCAAATACTCGATATTTAATAGTTACTCCTGTTTGATTTTCGGTGATAACTTGCCAGTGATTTTTAGCAATTTTGCGACTAAGTAAAGACTGATTATTACTACTAGATACTGCTTTAAAGTCTTGCACGTGCCTAGCATATTCTCGCACTAAATAAGAGCCAGGAGTCCACACAGGCATCTTTAAATCTAATGCTTTTTTATCCCAATTACTAATCTGTAAAGTTACTTCAAATAAATGTAATTGTGGTTCAGGCATTGCTACCTGATAAAACATATCCGCTTTAGTCACTCAGTTATCTCCGTAATAGGTAACAGATAATGGATAATAGTCTTTTTGGGCTTTTTATCCCTACTTGAGTAATTAACAGTTTTCTTGAATTATAAGACAGCATTCAGTAACAGATTTTCTCTCTTGCATTGCTGTTACTAAAGCTTCATAGGCTTGTTGATATCTTTTTAATAAATTAGTTGCTTGGAGTTGCGCCCAGCGTTCTTTTTGTCCGTAAGCTTGAGGAGATAAACCAGCTAAACCTAATGCCATTCTAAGCTGTTGCACATCTTCTTGTCCTCCCTCTGCTGTGTCATATACTAGCTTTTCGGCTGCAATACCAGCCATCCACACAGTACATAGACGATCCAAAGTTAAACGCCTCTGTTTTAATTGAAAGGGCTTTTCAGTGAGTTCTTGAGTATCAAAAATTACACCACCCCTACCATAATGTCCTTGTTTTAAGGCTTCCCAGGCAGTCAGAGTATAGCCAGTTATGGGAATACCAAGAAAATAGGCAGTTAAAAAATGCCCTGCTTCATGATGAATAACTCGCTGACGTTGTTCGGCACTAGCAAATAAGTCTAGCAGTAAAGTAACTCCGCGATTATTTAAACTCAGAGTATCTACTGTTACCAAACCCAAGATACCAAAAGTAGTAGCAGCAGGAATAAAAGGAGAGATATTAAGAATAGGACCCAATAAACAAGAAAGAGTCATAGTAAAAATTGCGATCGCAATTATATTTAAGCCTGTTTGTTGCATTTGATAGATAGTTATTTAAAATCATTTGGAGGCAATAGAAGACCAAACTATGCTTGCATAGAGAGGCATTTGCCAGAAACATGAAGCCCAAACTGATTGCTACGCAATACAGTTTGGGTAGTTCACCAACGCCTTTTGAGCTAGGATATTCCCTCTGCAATCTTGGTCAATTTCTAACGTCCTAGTTGGCGCCAAAGAGGTTCAGTACGTACCTGAAGTGGGGGGTCACTCCTTCTGTCCTTTTCTATACTGAACCCGTAATCTTTTAATAATGTCCCTATCCAACGGGGACGGGCAAAATCGAGTACGATACTTTTTTCACCCTCTTGAACTACAAGAACATTGTAACTAGAGGAAGAAACCGCATTAAAAGGAGCCTCACCATTAAAAGATGTACGCTCGTCGATCAGTGATACAGATAGGACATCCCCAGCGTAAGTGTTGATCTTGCCTATTTTATAGTCACTCCAATTCATCTGAGAACCACCTTCATAATGACCTAGAGCCTGACTGAGAAGATAGTTTTCTGGTTCTGCTACATATTCTGGAGACTGGGGTTGCTCTTTTGCTCCCAAAGTATTTGCGTTGGCAGTATTTGCTGAAACTGTAGAAACTAACAGGAGTAACAGCATACTGCTTAGTGTATTCAGATTTTTGATTGACATCGTAAACTCACTTTTAAATTATTAAAGGATTTTTTTGGTCATGGAAAACTTGATTTGTTAATTCAAGATTTCCAGGTTACTAGCTAAATATATTAGATCCCTTGATATTATTCAAGATCAGTTCAGTTTAAGACAATTTAGGGGATGATTTTACCAAGCAATGGTATTTTCAGCCTCTCGTTGAAAAAATGATAATTCCGAATTCTAAACTCCTAACTCCTAACTCCTAACTCTATATATCTCTACTCCTCGACAGCTTCACCTTCATTGGGTACAACTTCTTCTACAGGATTAGGCTCTGGAATTGATTCTGTTGGTTGTTGTATGGGTGGCGGTGGAATGAGCCAAAAAATTGCTGCTGCGATCGCTAAACTTGCTGTACCTGCAACAAAGGGAATTACCCGATCTACTAGAGGTTCTTCTGAGGGGCGATGACGTTTGCTAATAGATTCTAATTCTAGGGTGATATCAGGGAGAGTAGTTACATCAGCAAAAAACTGATCTACTGCTTCGACTAAGTCAAATAGTTGTACTGTGGTGAGGTCAATGGTGACAGGTTGGGTTTCACTGTTGGGTTCTGGTTCTAAAGTAAGAAGATGAATATTATTTTCTGCAATATTTTCAAGATGTATTTGGGGGTATTCTTGGGGTTGACTTTGGGGACGAGGTAATCCACTCAATAACTCTTGGGCGTAGTTACTAACAGTATTAGCTAGATTTTCCAGAAAAACTCTTCCCCCACTAAGATACTGATTGGAACCGACAAAATGACATTCGGCATTAATCAGAATCGTCATTTGATTATTTAAACTATTGCTTTCTGACTCGGAAACATCTTCCATTCCTTCCAAAATCAAATTACAGTTGGGCAGACTATATTGCTTTCTAATATTCATCTTTTAAAGTTATACTTCTCCATCAAACAAGCTAAACCAAACTCTTTCCATTCCTTTTGTCCCAGTACAGAATAATAGTTTCTCCAGTAAAGACATTGCTAGATCATTTAATTCTGCTTCAGAAGCTAACAACAAAGATACTTTAGTACGGCGAGGATTCATCCGACTGCGGAAGTGGGCGCGGAATCTTTCTAAGTACTCCGAAAGACGAAAATGATTTTCTAAAGGAAGTTTTTTGGCTTTCATCTGCTGCTGAACCACTAACAATTGGCGAATTAACACCATTAACTCTCTAGCGCGATCGCAGATTAAAATAACTAAAGCTTTAGCTTCATTTAAAGTGAGAAAATCCCTTGTATAAGAGCGTCTCCAAGGGTTACTACAGCGAATGCGCCACAAAATAACTCTATTCGGGATAATTTCTTCTAATTCTAGTCTCTCTACCGTTGCTAACATCTTTTCTGATGCTCCTAATTCTAAAGCTTCAATCGCTAGTAGGAGTAAATCAATTTCTTGTTGAGTACGAGTAGAACATTCTTTTACCGATAAATAAATATCCGGCAAACGACTTAAGATTGCTGGTAAAGTTTGAGTGGAAGAATAAGAATCAGATACTATACTTGCAGATTGGCTCATTCTAAAATTAAATCCATATTCGGCGTTATTATTATTTTTATCTTCATCGAGAGTAACAAACTTTTTGCCGATATGAGCGCAAAGTTAACTCCTTCAAGATAAATAATTACCTACTTATTAAATCTTTATTATGGAACTAAAATCTTTAATTCGAGATATCCCTGATTTTCCCAAACCTGGCATTACTTTTCGAGATATTACCACTCTCCTTAATAATCCTCAAGGATTACGTTATACCATTGATACTTTGACCCAAAAGTGTCAAGAAGCAAATTTGCAGCCTGACTATATAGTAGGAATGGAGTCTCGGGGGTTTATTTTTGGTACACCCTTGGCTTATCATCTTAATGCTGGTTTTATCCCTGTACGTAAACCAGGAAAGTTGCCTGCTGCGGTTCACTCCATAGAATACGAGCTAGAATATGGTACAGATAAACTAGAAATTCATCAAGACGCGATCGCAAGTAGCGCCAAAGTTTTGATTGTTGACGATCTGATTGCTACTGGAGGTACAGCTAAAGCCACCGCAGATTTATTAGAAGAACTTGGTTCACAAGTATTAGGCTTTGCTTTTATTATCGAACTTACCGCTTTATCAGGAAGAAAAAAATTACCCGATTTACCGATAATTAGTCTTGTTAACTACTAATTTCTTTCATAATGAAAAAGTAAGACGCAATATAAAATAGGAGATAATTTAGTTTGAATAATCCATCGTCTCAAAGTTGGCAACCTCTAGTATTCGGTATTCTTGCTGCTTTGATTGTTTTAATCGGTTTTAATGCTTTCATTATCATCAACCCTGGTCAAGCAGGAGTGCTGAGTATTTTAGGTAAGGCACAAGATGGAGTACTGTTAGAAGGGCTACATTTTCGCCCTCCTTTAGTTTCCTATGTAGATGTTTATGATGTAACCGTTCAAAAGTTTGAAGTTCCCGCCGAAAGTTCTACCAAAGACTTACAAGATCTAAAAGCCAGATTTGCGATCAATTTCCGTCTCGATCCTGTAAAAATCGTGGAAATTCGCCGAACTCAAGGAACTTTACAAAATATCGTTGCCAAAATTATCGCCCCTCAAACCCAAGAATCCTTTAAGATTGCAGCAGCAAGAAGGACAGTAGAAGAAGCAATTACCAAACGGAGCGAATTAAAAGAAGACTTTGATGATGCTTTGGGAACTCGTCTAGAAAAATACGGCATTATCGTACTAGATACCAGTGTTGTCGATTTAAACTTCTCTCCCGAATTTGCCAAAGCAGTAGAAGAAAAACAAATTGCCGAACAAAAAGCCCGTAGAGCCGTTTATGTGGCTAGAGAAGCAGAACAACAAGCCCAAGCCGAAATCAACCGTGCTAAAGGTAAAGCAGAAGCCCAAAGACTCCTTGCAGAAACCTTAAAAGCCCAAGGAGGGGAATTAGTACTCCAGAAAGAAGCAATTGAATCTTGGCGCGAAGGAGGAGCGCAAATGCCAAGAGTTTTGGTTATGGGTGGCGACTCTAAAAGTGGTATTCCCTTCTTATTCAATTTAGAGGGAGTGCAATAAGTTAGTAAGGATTAATAAATCTTGGTTTAGCTAAGTAGCGAGTAGCAAGTAGCAAGTATGGTTAAACCTCCTTTCCTTGAAAATAAGGATAACTACGAACTCCGAACTCCGTAAGCGAAGCGACTACCGCAGGTCACTCCGCGCCTCACGTTGATTAAGAGCGATACGGTAATCCACCTATTCCCTTAACATAGAGTTAAATTATGATCACAGATAAGTGATTGAGACAAAATATCAAGAAATTTCAATAACATTGTCATGAGTAATACAAGCAACTTTAGACAAGCAATCAGGGAAGCTCAAGGACAAGCTCTAGTAGGTCCTAATGTCATCTCCAATGCTCTACCCTATCTTGGTGGTGGGTTAGTTCTCACCGCCGTAGGAGCTTATGGTGGCTTAGGGGTGATTGGCTCTAATCCAGCAATATTTATGCCCACTTTTTGGGTAGCTCTGATTGCGGAGTTTGTTCTTTTCTTCGTCGCTCGTGGTATTGCAGAAAAAGGCAACAACAGCACTGCTTTACCCCTACTTGCTCTTTATAGCTTACTTTCTGGATATACTCTCAGTGGCTTGATATTTGTGGCTCTGAGTACTTCTGGAGTAGGTATTCAAGGAGTAGGTATTGCTGCTTTAGGTTGTGGAGCTACTTTCATTGTTGGGCGCAATATAGGCTCTAATCTCAGCGATGAGGATGGTTTAGCTTTAGCACAAACAGTTCGTTTGGGCGTGATGGCGCTGTTAGTAGTCTTAGTCGGACAGTTACTATTTTCTGTTTTTGGCGTTTATACACCTTCTTGGTTAGAAATTGGTATTTCAGGGATTGGAGTTGCCATCTTCGTCGGTTCTGCGGTAGTAGATTTCTATGTTTTACCCCGTGCTTATCGCGATGAGCAGTATTTACCTGCTGCACTCTCGATGTATCTGACTTACATTAACCTGTTTGTCTTCATTCTGCGTCTTTTGATTGCTCTTAACAGTCGGGACTAAGAAAGTTCAGTAATTTAATTCAGTATGCAGGCGGACAATGTCCGCTTTTTTTGAGTTTTTGTGTTGTTTCAAAACTAGGATTAGCAATCTACTAAAGTATATGCGATCGCTTTTCCGTAAGGTTGATGGGTTAGTAAAATCTGGTTGGTTCAAAATCACTTGATAAGCTAATCCACATTTAACTTGCATATTAATCAATTAAGAAACAAACCGTAAAACCCTCTCCCCGTCTCCCTTTCTCCCCTCGGGCGATCAAGGTAAATGTAGAATAGGTAAAGTCTAGCTAGTTATGATAGTTGAAGTTGTTTAAGTAGTGATTGAGTTAATGGATGATTGCTTAATTCAGATACTCGATTTGCTTGTATTGCTTGTTGTAGAAAATCCTTAAAATTCTTAAGTAATGTATTTGTATTAGGATGATCTTCTCCTAAGAGTTTTCTTCTCAATTCCAGGGCTTGAATATACAAAGGTTCGGCTTCTTCATATCTGGCTTGGGAATAGAAGAGTCGGGCTAAATTATTGAGAGAACTTGCTACATCTGGATGATCTTCCCCTAAGAGTTTTCTTCTCAATTCCAGGGCTTGAATATACAAAGGTTCGGCTTCCTCATATCTCCCTTGTGACCTATAAAGTCCTGCTAAATTATTGAGAGAACTTGCTACAAGTGGATGATCTTCCCCTAAGAGTTTTCTTCTCAATTCCAGGGCTTGAATATACAAAGGTTCGGCTTCCTCATATCTCCCTTGTGACCTATAAAGTCCTGC
>JASJEK010000261.1 GCA_030064915.1 Xenococcaceae cyanobacterium MO_234.B1 | reverse complement strand
GGTTGTAGCTATTCTCTTCTGCTATCTTGGTGAATACATCGATCGCCTTTGTCTTAGAACAGTCAATATTGTCATTCTCCGCCAAGTAAAGATATGCAAACTCGATTGTTATCTCTACTCCGTCTAATTCAATTCTCTGTTTTAACTTGTTGAGTTTTAAGCGACCGCGATATTTACCCCTCACATAATTCATGAGTTTTTTACTGTTTAATCGCAGTAGAACCTCGTCAGCATCGCTATTAGCAGCTATTGATTTCAACCACTCCTTAAATGGCTTTAAATTGTCCATAATCCTCTCAAATGCTTCTATTCCTTTGTTTTTGATTAAGTCATCGACTCCTTTGGTGTCTTCGGTATATTCCCAAGTTGCTACTCCGACAATGCATCCTTGCTTTACAGCCAAGTATCCAGCGTGTTTTAAGGCTTCTTGAACTTGTTTTTTAACTACAATATCGGAGTCGAAAACTAAATGAATAGGTCTTCCTTGTACCAAGAATGGGGCGAGAGTCGGAATTGCTCTTAGCTTTTTCTTCTCCTTGCCATTCCACACTCCAGTTAGACAGATGGAAATATAACCGTGAGTCAACAGACAACCTGCTTTCTTAGCTCCTTCTGTTACTTCTATTGGTAATTGGGGATTATCTGCTACCCATCGCCAAAACCCTTTATCTAATCTGCTTTCATCTATATCTTCGGGTTCTATTGGTACTTGATATCTATCGGCTATCTTCTCCCATGCTGACCTGTCGGGAATGAGTAAGATAACTTCTGTGCCATCTCCTTTGGGAAAAGTTAAGTATTTCTGAGGTTTTTCTAGATTGGGAAACTTGAGAGCTTCCCACGGCTTAAACTGCCCATATTTCCTCAGGGTAATCGCATCTAATTTGGTATAAATTGTACTTGACAAAAAAAAGAATATATATTCTAAAAAGTTTTCGGAGGTCGTTGCTGTCTCGAGAAAGTACAAAAATTCCAGGTGGAAGTAGAGACAATTTACCATGTATTACATGGAGGAGTAAGGCTCAGTGCCGCTACGCGGAAGTCAGAAGTCAGAAGTATTGATGGGTAAAGCTTTGAAGATTAAATAATCCAAGTTAAATGCGTCTAAGCTTAACGACAAAAAACTCCGCCAGATTAATTTTTAGCTGACGGGCAGTATTGAAGTGAACAGAAATGGAATAAATTATCTGATAAAAAAGAGGTTTATTCCCTGGTAAGTCATAATGGTCAAAGGTTTTGGTAAGCTCGAGGTGAAACCTCAGCAAAAGCGAGAGGCTGAGATTTTGAGAAAGAGCGTTCTTTCCCATTTTCAACACCTGCAGGACCCGAGAGTAGAGCGAACCAAAGAGCACAGCTTGGTGGCGATTATCACCATTGCGATTTTGGCAGTACTCTCAGGAGCAAATGGGTTTGTGGGCATCCAAACCTACGGTAAAGCTAAGCAGGCCTGGTTGGAGACGTTTTTAGACTTACCCCACGGCATTCCATCACACGATACGTTTGGGCGAGTGGAAAGCTGTACTTGACCCTATAGAGTTGCAAAATAGCTTTTTAGGTTGGATCGGCAGCATTACGGAGAAATTGGGTCTCGAATTGATTCATGTGGATGGGAAGACAACCAAAGGCTCTTATGACCGGGAGAGTAAACTTAAAGCTCTGCATACGGTGAGCGCCTGGAGCAGTGAGCATGGGTTGGTACTAGCCCAACAGAAAGTTGATAGCAAATCCAATGAAATTACCGCAGTGCCGCTAGTGCTGAAGTTACTTAATCTTAAGGGGGCAGTAGTGACCCTCGATGCCATGGGAACCCAGCTGGAGATTGCGGCTCAAATCAAGAAGGCCGAAGGCGACTATGTGCTGGCCCTTAAAGGCAATCAAGGAAAGCTCAGCCAACAGGTTGAAAAATGGTTTGAGCAATCGCTCGCTAAGAACTGGCTCTTAATTGAGTACAGCTATAACGAGAGAGTAGAAAGTGGGCATCATCGCATAGAAACTCGTCAAGTCTGGGCGGTGCCGATCACTCAATTACCACCGTTGCATCGGCAACGGCAGTGGCTGGGCTTAACCACCGTCGTAATGGTTAAGAGTAGACGGCAGTTATGGAACAAAACTACGACTACTGTTCGATTCTACATCAGTAGCCTGGATGTGGATGCACAGCGGCACAACCAGGTGATTCGCTCCCATTGGAGTATTGAAAACAGTCTACATTGGGTGCTCGATGTCACCTTCAATGAAGATGCCAGTCGGATTCGCCAGGGTCATGCTGGGGAAAACCTGGGGCTATTGCGTCGTTTAAGTGTTAACTTACAAAGAGCGCGAACCCTCCAAGCTGAGTCTGAAGATGAAGCGCTATAAAGCTGGGCTCGACAATAACTTCCTCATGAAAATCCTGGCGGCTAGTGTGGCTGAGTGAGGAGTTGGCCCAGGGCGATTCAAGATTAAGCGTGACTAGTTTGAGGAGGTGATGGACTAACTGAAGCCAGACAAGCTTCAGGATAATCAGTACGAAGTTGGTGCAAACACACTAAATTCTCGAGCGGAAGTTCTGAGCAGAACCTGAATTGTTCAGTCAAATTTTAGACCAGGTTTCAGCAATTTGAGAACTCGATTAAGATGCGATTACCCTGCATATTTCCTATATTGCCCTGTTTCTAAGTCAATGCTTCTTACACACCATACTGGACTACCGTAATAGTGCGACCAGTTCAATAATTTGGCTATCTCTTTGGGGTCTTCGAGGGTTTGGAGATTGAGTTGCGCGATCTCTTCTGATACGCCACTACCTTCGACCCATTCTTGAATATCTTTCTTTTTAGCTGCGATTGGAGGACAATTACTCATTTTACGCCTCCTAGCTGGTAATTATTATTTAGCATCTTTTCATCCTTGAGAATATTATTAATGAAGGGAAATATTAGGTTATCTGTTGGCTTCAGAACTAGAGGCTTGCTGCTTGGAAAAAGAATGTCTGTTATAGTTATTTCAATTAAAGCTAAAACACCTGTTTGATGTTAAATGCTTGAAATACAAGACTTACAGGAATTTACTTTGTCTCATTCTTATTTGAAATGACTATACCTCTGGTTGTGACCAACTTTTTTTTTGACTCAGAGTTAGCAGAGATACTGAGTCCTAACCCATGACTCAAACGAGTTATAGACCCATCTAACACCATCAATAACTACACCCACATCCTTTCGTAGCCAGTAGTGAAGTTGTTGTATTATGACCGCAGCATTAATATCTTCTAATTGAGCTGCTATCTCTGCGTTGAAGCATCTATTATCTTGAGAGGAAGTACTTAATATAGTCATTTTGTACCTCCTAGTCTTTGTCTTCTGGTTCTTTTATCCCCAGGTATTACCTCAACCACTAAGGAGACTACTGTGCGATGGGATTTGTACCTATGCTCCAGACATTTGATGATTGCTGAAGTTATGGCTTTGTCATCATCGAAAATAGTATAAATATTCTCATTCTTATAAACCTTTAGAACAGGTAAATCTTTTGAATCTATCTCTTCTCCCGTAACCAAGGTTATTGATAATACAGAACTATTCTTATTCATGATTAAATCCTCTTAAACGTTGGAAATCAAAGGAATATTGGGTTATCGGTTGGATGCACAATTAGGTGAGTGCTTCTTGGAAAATAAATATGACTGCTTATGGCTGGGAGTAACTGATTAGTCGCCCACCCCATCAGCTATGAAGAGGGAAGAGACAAGAGAGAGAAATAAACGGTTTGATTGCATTTATTTTCCAGGTAGCCTATTTATCCTGACTCGGCTCATCCCTCTGCTTGCTTACTTGTCCATCACTAAAAAGATTGCTTTGTCCAATAAATCTAAGTCATTGAACCCATAGACATTGACTAGACGAGTAGCACCAGCAACAAACTGTTCTCTCTGAATTGGCTTAGTCCCGTGTCGTTCTTGATATAGTCGGCTGGCTTGTTTGCCAATCTGTAGTAGTTGTCTATTACTGGGGCGATAGCCCAGAGTCACGGCTCTGTCTGAGACTGGATACTCTAGCCTTGCTGACGCTCCAGTTATTGCTTTTGGCTCCCGCTGAAGTTTGTCTGCCAGTAAGATATTGCGAACTTGGTCTTTTAGTAATAGTTGAGTCCGTTGATCGCAACCCCCAAGCTCTGAGAATAAATCCATTCCTAAACGGATTGTTTCTAGTCTTTCTCTGGCTGATGGAAGCGCAGGAACATTATTTTGGGGAAGAGAATAACTCCCTGATTTTCTAATCGAGGGGATTACATCTTCATACAACCAACGTTGAAAAGGAACAACTAAACTACTATCGGAACGCCCGATTAAACAATAGAGTCCAGGCTCATATAAAGTAGTTAGCTTTTGTTTTCCTCCAGGGGTAAGAATTTGTTTCTTACCCTTCCATTGAGCAGGAACTTTACTCAAATATTTGCTATAACTCGATCTTGATGCGTCAGGATAAAGAATGGCTACTATATCCGCAGCGATCCATTCGGGCTTATCTATTGTGCCGACGAATCTGACTTCTTGGTGTTCAAAGGTGAAAACTGATAAATTTGGCATGGCTCATCCTTCTTTCATGATTAAGGTGAGTAGATAGCGATCGCTTAATCTCTTGGTCGGGAGGGTGATCGCTATTGAATTAATTTTTTAAAGTTGGTCAGAAGTTTTATGTAGTTTTGTCCAAAAGCGAAGCAACGAATTGAATTCAGCTAAAAAATAGAAGTTATTTGGCTCATTTAGTAAGTAAAGAGAGTAAATCAGAGTAACATCGTAATTGAAGAATAAAACGCCCAAGAAGAAGTATTTTCGATTTTGAAGTCAATTAATCTTTAAAAAATACTCCCAAATCTTGACCCAAAGCTTTTTCGATATTTCTTAGCGTTTCTTCGGGAAGTCCATCTCTTAGCTTTTCTTTTTCCACGTCATACCAATAAGGACGACTAATACCAGCTTTTTGAGCGAGACTTTCAACAGTTTCTCCCGAAGCTTTGCGAGCTTGTTGGATTTTTTCTCCTAATCCTTGTACTTCTATCTCAATAATCCGCTTAACTTTCACTTTTGTGGCTAACACCATTTATATTTTGCTCCTTAAATTGTAATCTGTTGTCTTGGGAGCTATTGTAACATGTAAGACGATACTTGACAATAGTAAAATGTCGTCTTACAATCTACATAACCAAGTAAACCAGTTCGGCGCAACACCGAGAAAAAACTAAGAAGACTGGCTATCACTTGTTTTCAGTAATACATAGTTTCTAGACATGGCATTTGCGGTATAGCACAAGCCCAAAGTGGTAGGTAAAGTCCGTAAATGTGCAATCGAAAGACAATTTCAATATCTAAGCTTTGGCTAATTTCATAAACGGCTATCGCCTCTCTTACAAAAAGAAAAAGGAGAGTAAAGTATTCGCTTCGCTCTCCCAACACAAAATAAACATTCCTATTATGAATCACATAGCATTCAAGACCAAAATACCAATAACCTCAAGCAACTCTACCTGCGCCAGTTGCCCCAAATTCAACGATTACAACGAACCTAGAGGTCGGGGTTGGTGTCAGCTTTTTGACAGAGTTGCCTTCTGTCATCATCCTCTAACTAGTGACTGTCGGCTAAATTTAGCCCCTGCCACCAAAGAAAAAGAGGAGACTATTGATACTCTTGGTCAGCAACTCAAAGAAACAAGATTACTACTAGACAAAGCCAAACATCGCCGTTCTCGAAAAAATCAACTTATTCTCAAACCTCCTTTCTAAACCTTGGCTTTGTTCAATAATTGCAAGGGCTTTCGCCCAACGAGCAATGAGATTAATCTTCTCAATACAAAAAGTCCCAGGCTTTTCCATTCCTGGGACTAACAAAAAATAAATCATCATGGAAGCAACACTCATGACTTATACAGAAATTCAAACAATCGAAGCTTGTGGGATGCCTTACACCGAATATCGTGCCCAACCTGAAGTAGATGAAGAAATCCTCATCACCATCGAATTTACGCCTCCAATTCAATCCTTTGATGTCGAATACAGTTACTCTCAACCTCGATTTCGCTTTGGGGACATGGTGGCAACAAAACAACAGTGGGAGCATTGTCTATTACATCATCTCAACCCCGACACTAATTTAGACCTTTTTCGCATTTGTGCAATGGAGTTAGTTGATTCTCTTAGCCCATCAGAGGAACTGCTCAGTCAGCCGTATTGGCAGTATGGAATTCGTTGCTCTCATGGTACTAAGGAACTGATTTGGTGGGAAGAAGAAGCTTTAGTTCGTATTGCTCGTGCGATTCGTTGATGGTGCGAAGCCTTATGTATAAGGAAGTAGAGCCATCCAGGGGATGGCGGAGAGAAAACCGCAAGTACCCTGAACTGTTCGAGGGATGAGGGTTAAAATCCCTCCGTCTAGGAGATAGACGACTCCTTACCTGCCCACAGTGACCCGACTCGGAATTCGGGAGGCTGAAGCTGGGAACAGGACGCAATCAGAGCCAAAACAGATAGGCACACTGGCGTTAATAGGGAGACATCACGGGTAAACAGATTCTATAAAAATGTCTTAACGAAAAGCCACAATCTGAATAACAAATGTGGACTTCACTACCGCTTATTCTCGCAGCATTCTGAGCGAGATAGCTGCTTCTCCGAGAAGGTAGTAGGCAAAGTGAATCGCCCTAAAATGTCAGACAATCTCACGAACGGAACGAATAAAAACGTTGATTCCTGGTTTCGGGTGTAGTCGAAACCCGAATAGGCTAGACGAGTAGCGGAAAACCAGGCAACGGGTAGGACTGCCCGTAATTGGGCAAAGGAACTCAGAATACATGAACTGGAGCAGAGAATGATTAGACACATTTATAAAGTAAATAGTGAATCATGGAAAAATCTACCTTGGAAGAAATTCCGCAAAGATTTATTCCGCCTACAAAAGAGATTGTATAAAGCAGTTAGAGAAGGCGATACAGTCAAAGCACGGTCATTACAGAAACTAATTATGCGTTCACGCGCAGCTAGATTTTTGGCAATAAGACAAGTAACGCAACTGAATAACGGAAAGAAAACGGCTGGTATAGATGGGAAATTAGCCCTAACCTTCAAGGAACGATTCGAGCTTGAACAAAAGCTCAAATCCCATGCTAACAACTGGAAACACCAGGGGTTGCGTTCCATCCCAATCCCAAAGAAGGATGGCACAAAACGGATACTTAAAGTACCTACCATCAGCGACAGAGCTTGGCAAGCAATCGCAAAGTTCGCCTTAGAACCTGCTCACGAAGCTACATTTCACGCAAGGAGCTATGGTTTCCGTCCAGGTAGAAGCGCCCATGACGCACAAAGAATCCTGTACAACAATCTACGCTCCTTCTGCAAAGGATACCAGAAAAGAGTAATCGAACTGGATATCTCCAAATGCTTCGATAGAATCAGCCACACTTCCATCATGAAACGGCTTATTGCCCCCAAATCCATAAAAATGGGTATCTTCCGATGCCTAAAAGCAGGGGTTAATCCAAAATTTCCCGAACAAGGGACTTGCCAAGGTGGAGTGGTCAGCCCGTTATTAGCCAATATCGCCCTTAACGGAATCGAAAGAATAGGACAATTCCGCAAAAGTGGAAGAACAATATCAAAGTGTATTAGATACGCCGATGATATGTTATATATCCTCAAACCCGAAGATAATGCGATACAGATGCTTGACGAAATTAAAGAATTTCTAGCACAACGTGGAATGGAAATTAGCGAAAATAAGACCAAAATAACGACTGCGACCGATGGATTTGATTTTTTAGGTTGGCACTTCAAAGTCCAATCAAACGGAAAGTTTAGAAGTTTTCCAGCTAAAGAAAACTTCGCAACATTCCGTAAGAAAATAAAAACCATAATCAATGGCTCTAACTATGGTGCAAAGGTCAAAGCTAAGAAATTAGCTCCTATTGTAAGAGGCTGGAGAAAATACCATTGCTTCTGCAAAATGGATGGGGCAAAAAACAGTCTCTACTTCATTCAAAACAGGGCTTTCAAGGTATTCAATAAGGAACAAAAACAGAACCGCTACAGTAGTAAACAACTACTAAACCAGGCGTTCCCATCAGTTCCTTACTCCGAAAATAAATTCGTCATGGTTAAAGAAGACAAATCTCCCTATGACGGGGACTTGGTTTACTGGAGTAAGCGTAATAGCAGACTCTATGATAGCCAGACATCTCAAGCCTTAAAAAGACAAAACCATTCATGTAATGCTTG
>JASJEK010000260.1 GCA_030064915.1 Xenococcaceae cyanobacterium MO_234.B1 | reverse complement strand
ATGCTTTGGTATCCCGTTCAATACGAAGGACAGGAATGCTCTAACAATATTTTTTATACTGGTGCTGCCCCTAATCAACAAATTGAACCTGCTGTAGATTGGTTGTTAGAAAAAAAAGGCAAAGATTTTTTCTTAGTTGGTTCAGATTATGTCTTTCCTCGGACTGCTAATACGATTATAAAAGAGCAACTCAAAGTTGAAGGTGGCAAAACTGTAGGAGAAGATTATCTGCCCCTAGGAGATACGGAAGTCACTTCCATCATCACTAAAATTAAAGCTGCTTTGCCTAAAGGTGGGGTTATCTTCAACAGTCTCAATGGTGATACTAACGTAGCTTTCTTCAAACAGATGCAAGGTGCAGGACTAAACCCCGATAAGTATCCTGTAATGTCTGTAAGTATCGCTGAAGAAGAAGTCCGCCAAATTGGGACGGAATATCTTAAAGGTCACTATGCAGCTTGGAACTATTTTCAAACTGTAGAAAGTCCTCAAAACGACCAATTTGTTAAAGCTTTCAGGGCTAAATATGGTGAGGATAGAGTCACCAACGACCCGATGGAAGCTGCTTACATCATGGTTTATCTGTGGAAGCAAGCAGTAGAAGCAGCAGGAACTACCGATATTGAAGCAGTGCGGAAAGCAGCGGTGGGTCAGGAGTTTGAGGCTCCTGAAGGGAAAGTAAAAATGGCTCCTAACCATCATATTTCTAAGACTGTCAGAATTGGTCAAGTTAGAGATGATGGTTTATTTGATATTGTTTTCTCTACAGATGTTCCTGTAGAACCCATTCCCTGGAATCAGTATGTACCTGAAACTAGAGGTTACGGCTGTGACTGGACTGATCCTAATAAGGGTGGAAAGTATAAGGTTTGAGCCTCCCTGCGATAAATCGACAGGGATTCTAGTTCTTGAGTCTGTTGCAAACGAGTTGAACCCACGTTTGCGACAGACTCTTACCTAGCTCTCGCGGACGCTCATCGACCGCACCAATCCAAACAACTCAAATCATTACAACATGAGCCTTCTAAAGCCTGAATTGGCAAGCATTAATACTTTTACCAAGAGAATGCACCATGTTCCTCTCTTGAACCAGATAGTATTAGGTTTTCTAGGTTCAAAGCTTGCTAACTCTAAGGTGCGATATGCAAGCGACTGGCACACCTAAAACCTTGGAACATCCAATTAACCTGATTGTACAACACTTGAAACCATTGCTATATAAAGATTATGTATCGAAAGTGTATAGAAGATACAGGGGATTAAAATCTCTCACTTGTTTTCATCCTTCGGTTGAAACCGAAGGCTCTCAACTGCAAGCATTCTTGTAGTTTTGTGTATTGGGGTGGGCATTGCTCACCCTTGTATATTGTAAAATTTTTCATTGAATCAATCGTGTCTGCATTAATAGAAGGATTATTTAACGGAATTAGTATTGGTTCGGTATTACTGATTGCTGCTTTGGGGTTGGCAATTGTGTTCGGACTGATGGGGGTAATTAACCTTGCCCACGGCGAATTAATGATGCTGGGAGCATATACCACCTATGTAGTACAAAATGTTTTTAAACCTTGGGGAGAACCTTGGTTTAGTTTTTATATTTTAGTTGCCATTCCTATTGCTTTTATGGTAGCTGCGATCGCAGGACTGGTGTTGGAAAGAGGGGTGATCCGCTTTTTGTATGGGCGACCCCTGGAAACTCTACTGGCTACTTGGGGTGTGAGTTTAATTTTGCGCCAATTGGTTCGCAGTGTTAACTGGCTATTGGCAATATGTATTGCGGTATTTTGTCTCTTGTTTTTTGGGGGAATGACTTGGTTGAGTCGTCATCCTGACTGGGAGAGAATCCGAAATTGGGTAATTGCAATTTTATTGCCTTTATCGACTGCTATTGCTGTGGTAACAGGATTTTTAATTAGTAAAATGCCTGTTCTGACTAAAGCTTGGTTTAGTGCCAGAAATGTCGATGTAACAGCCCCTAGTTGGTTGCGAGGTGGGGTTAAAGTGTTAGATTTTCAAATGCCTTACGCCCGTCTATTTATTATTGTTTTAACTATTATTTGCTTGATTGCTGTTTATTGGTTTCTCAATCGTTCTACTTGGGGTTTAAAAATCCGGGCAGTGACTCAAAATCGTGCAATGAGTTCTTGTTTAGGAATTCCTACCGCCAAAGTAGATGCTTTAACTTTTGCTATCGGTTCAGGTTTAGCAGGGGTTGCTGGTTGTGCTGTTAGCTTACTAGGTTCGGTAGGACCTAATACCGGTCAAAACTACATCGTAGATACTTTTATGGTGGTGGTAGTTGGAGGTGTTGGTAACTTATTTGGGACTATTTTTGCTGGTTTAGGCATTGGGATCGTCAATTATCTAATAGGTTCGGGAACTTTAGCTTTAATGTTGTCCTATACAGAAAGTTTGAAACCTCTAGTAGATGTCTTGCTGTTTTTTGCTACTAGCAGCATGGCAAAAGTAATGGTGTTTGCCTTGATTATTGGCTTTTTACAAGTTAAACCTGCGGGCTTATTTCCCCAAAAAGGAAGAACTGCTGAATTGTAAGTAATGAGTAATGAGTAATGAGTAATGAGTAATAAGTAATGAGTAATAAGTAATGAGTAATGAGTAATAAGTAATGAGTAATAAGTAATTATGAATGTTCGGGAAGAAATAATAAAAAAGAACAAGCGACGAAAACAATTAATCGAGACTGCTATTGTTATCGGATTAGTTATTGTTTTTGCAGTTATTTTACCTGTTGTTTTACCTGGATTTAGATTACGTCTTTTGGGTCGGATTCTGGCTTTATCAATTGTCGCTTTAGGAATTGATTTAATTTGGGGTTATACAGGATTACTAAGTTTGGGGCACGGGATCTTTTTCGCTTTGGGTGGTTATGCTTTAGCCATGCATCTCAAGTTACAGTTACCTGATGGACAATTGCCAGAATTTTTTACGCTTTATGGAGTGAAAGAGTTACCTTGGTTTTGGTATCCTTTTGATTCTTTTCCTGTGACAATTATCGCTTTAATTGTTATTCCTGGAATTGCCGCTGGACTGTTGGGTTATTTGGTATTTCGTAATCGAATTAAAGGGGTTTACTTTTCCATAATCACCCAAGCTGCACTGTTAGTATTCTTCAATTTTTTTAATGGTCAACAAAAACTAATTAACGGCACTAATGGTTTAAAAACTGATACCGAAACTATCTTTGGAATACTAGCAAGTTCTGATTCAGCACAAAAAACCTTTTATATCATAACGGTTATTGCGGTAGTGGTAGTTTATTATTTTTGTCGCTGGCTAACTAGTGGACGTTTTGGTCGTTTATTAATTGCTATTAGAGATGATGAAACTAGGGTCAGATTTTCTGGTTATGACCCGACAGGATACAAGGTTTTAGTATTTGCTATTTCAGGTGCGATCGCAGGTATTGCGGGAGCATTATATACAGTTCAAACAGGAATCATTACCCCTAAGTTTATGGAAGTTCCTTTTTCTATTGAAATGGTTATTTGGGTAGCAGTAGGGGGAAGAGCTACTTTAATTGGGGCAATTATTGGGACGCTTTTAGTAAGATTAGCTCAGACATTTTTAAGTGAAAGTTTCCCTGAAGTTTGGTTATTTTTTCAGGGCGCATTATTCTTAATTGTTGTTACTGTATTACCTAATGGTATTGTTGGTTGGTGGCGTGATTTTGCTTGGAACAAACTTAGCTATGTTTTGGGTTTACGGAAACGAATTACTACCTATGCTAGCCTGGAAGAAAACCCTGAAGTTAGACAAGAAAGGGAAGAGCTAGAAATGAGAGATCGGTAAAAATCGATAAAATAAGTATCTGTACAAAATTAAATTCATTATTCAATATCGGGGAAACGATCTCCCCTAACCCCCCTTAAAAAGGGGGGCAGGGAAAAGGGAACAAGATGTGTAATTAATTTTACCTATCTACTTAATTAATTAACTATGAGCAAAATTTTAGAAATAAAAAATTTAACAGTAAGTTTTGATGGGTTTAAAGCTCTCAATGACTTAAATTTTAGTATGGAATCTGGAGAATTAAGGGTTATTATTGGTCCTAATGGGGCTGGTAAAACTACTTTTTTAGATGTGATTACTGGAAAAGTACAACCTACTAAAGGTAGAGTATTATTTAAAGGAAAAAACATTAAAAAGAATCCTGAATATAAGATAGCTCGGATGGGAATTGGGCGAAAATTTCAAACCCCGAGAGTGTATCTTAATTTAACAGTTACAGAAAACTTAGATTTAGTTTGTAATCATAACAAAAATGTTTTTTCTACCTTATTTAGTCGTCCCAAGTCAGGGGAAATTATAACAGTTGCAGGATTATTAGAAACTATTGGCTTAGAAGCTAAAGCCAATGCCCAAGCAGCATTACTTTCTCATGGGGAAAAACAACGCTTAGAAATCGGGATGTTAGTAGCACAATCTCCTGACTTATTATTAGTAGATGAACCAGCAGCAGGATTAACTGATGAAGAAACCGAAAACGTCGGCGCATTACTACTATCTCTAGCAGAAAGTCATTCTATTATCGCGATCGAACATGACATGGAATTTGTCAGACAAATTGCGAATAATAAAGTAACGGTATTGCATCAAGGTTCGGTACTTTGTGAAGGAACAATGGACGAAGTACAAAACGATCCTCGCGTTATTGAAGTTTATTTAGGTAAAGCACCTTCTATTACCCAACAACAAATGAATATGCTGAGAATAGCTGCTTCTATGGCTTGGGCTGATGGTAATTTTGAACCAGAACAAATTGATGTAATTTTGTCTCGTTTGAGTCGAGAATTTGCGACTAATGTAGAACATCAAGATAGCTTGCAAAAAGAATTACAAAACTATTTAGCTAAAAATATTCCTTTAGAAGACTTAGTTCCGAAACTAAAAAGCTTTGGGGAGAAAGAAAGAGTTTTAAAACTCAGTTATGAAATTATTAGTTCTAATGAAATTAATGACCGCGAAGCAGTTGTTTATCAAAAACTGCTGCAACTTCTGGATTTACCGACTGAAATGGTTGAACAGGTAGAAGCAGAAATCGATGCTCAATACAAATAATAACAATAATAATAAAAAAAATAATTAATTATGACAAGTCCACAATTAACCCAGAATAATCCAATTCAAACAGATTTAACTCTCAGAATTTCTAACCTCAATGTTTATTATGGAGAAAGTCATATTTTACGCAATGTAGATATGAGTATTCCTTCAGGACAAATGGTATGTTTAATTGGGCGTAATGGTGTAGGAAAAACAACTTTACTCAAAACCATTATGGGATTGTTGAAACCTCGTACTGGAGAAATATTTTTTGCAGATAAACCCATTACTAAATTAACTCCAGATCGTCGGGCTAAAATGGGTATTGGTTATGTACCTCAAGGAAGAGAAATTATTCCTCGCGTCTCAGTAAAAGATAACTTATTACTAGGTTTAGAAGCTCGTCCTCAAGGAAGAAAAGGTAATGAATCAATACCTGAAGAAATTTTTGATTTATTTCCTGTTTTAAAAACTATGCTATCTCGTATGGGAGGGGATTTAAGCGGAGGACAACAACAGCAACTTGCGATCGCCCGTGCTTTAATGGGAAAACCCCGTTTATTAGTTTTAGATGAACCGACAGAGGGGATTCAACCATCTATTATTTTAGAAATTGAAGCAGCAGTTCAAAGAATTATCAAAGCAACAGGAATATCTGTATTGTTAGTAGAGCAGCATTTACATTTTGTGCGTCAAGCAGATAGATATTACGCGATGCAAAAGGGGGGAATTGTGGCTTCCGGTAATACTGAAGATTTGAGTCAAGAGGTAATTCAACAGTTTCTAGCTGTGTAGTTAGCTTTGTTCTGTTAATATTTTGGTTACCAGCGATTCCAAAAATTTTTACTCCCAGGGAGATGGTGACTGCTACCATGTATAAAGTCAGAGATAACCAAAGCAAGTGATTGCTTTGAAGATGCCAAGCAACCCAAGCTACAGGAACAAATCCAAATCCTAAAGCAGTTAAGGCAGAGTTTCGTAGTTTCGCGCCTTCTTTTAAGCCAATAACATATCCTTCTAGAATGTAAGCACTGGCACAGCAGGTCAAAAGTGGCAGCAACCAAGTCATGTAAGAGATCGCAGACTGGCTGACATCATCATGAGTGGTGAGCAAACCGAAAATTGTCTGAGGAAATAGAATAGATATTCCTGCAAATGTTGATGCGATCGCCAGACCGCTCAAGATAGAGACACTTAACAGAGTCATCATCTGTTCCGTTTCACCTTTGCCTTTAAAGTTACTGATTAGTGTCTGGGTAGTAAGACCAATACCGTTAATTGCAAATTGACTCAGAAGTACAATCTGAATCAACAATCCGTTGGCTGCAATCACTTCAGTTCCCATTCCCGCACTAAGGTTGGTAAAAATAGAGTAGGCCGTAATCACTGCCAAACAGCGGATAAAAATATTGCCATTGAGAACTACAGTAGATTTGAGGGCTTGCCAATCTAATACCTCTTTCAAAGCTTTAGGCAGTACCTGCCAGTTGATAATAACAGCAGCTCCGATTAAGGCAACTAGCAGTGCGAAGTACTGACTCAAAGCCGTAGCGAGTCCCGCACCCATGCTTCCCCAGCCCCATCTATTAATCATTAAATAGTCTAAGATTACATTTGAGCCGTTACCAACCAAAGAAATTGCCAATACCAAAGCACTTTTTTCTTGTCCCAGAAACCAACCAATTAGAACGAAGTTAAGCAGAACCGCAGGTGCGCCCCAAATGCGACCATTAAAGTAGTCAACCCCAAAAGCTTCAACATCTGGAGAACCAGATAGAATTGCAAAACCAAACTTTTGGATCGGGTATTGTAGGATTAAGATCACTACTGCAATGGCTAGAGCTACCAAAGCACTTCTCAATCCTGCCAGGAGTATTTTTTGAGGATCTTTTTGACCTACGGCTTCAGCAGTAATGGCATTAGTGCCGTTGCGAAAAAATTTTAAAATTCGATAGAGATAGTCAAATAAGATACCCCCCAGAATTACTCCTGCTAAGTGACGGATATCTGCCAGATGTCCCAGAAAAGCAGTGTCGCAAATTCCTGCTAACGGGATCATCATGTTAGAGAGAATGTTGACAGTTGCGAGCTTGGAAAACCGAGGTAAGAAGCTACTATAGCGAGATGAAAGTGAAAGAGATAAAAATGATGAAGTCATAGAAATTCTATTGACCACCAGATTTTGCAGCTTTTAACATGGCGACGATCACTGTTTCAGCCTCGCGATTGAGTTTGCGGTCTACAAGAGCGATTTCCATTGCTTGGGGTAAAGCCAACGCTATTACATCGGGGTCTAGTTCCTTGAGTAACCGGTCTATGGACTGGGGAACTTTGAGAGCCGATCTAATTCCTAAAAGCATAAACTCGTCTAGATTTAAATTATGTAGTAGATGAGAGAGGGCATTGGGGTTACTCTTATTCTCTGGTTGACTAATTTGAATTAAATAAGCAAATAATCTTTGTAGTTTACTCTGTTGTGAAGGCACAATTTGGTTATAAGAACTTATAGAGGGAAGAGATTTTTGTCGGTCAAGATTTTGGAGAATTTGCTGCCAGTCATCTGAAGCGCAGGTATTGGGCTTACCAACAGTAAGAGAAACCTGGATCCGTCCCGATTGATGAGCTAGATGAGTAACTCTGGCTTTTACTCCTAGATAACTAAGCCATTTGGCGATCGTTTCCGTTAAAGTTGAATCAGTGGCTTGAGAATTAGCTAATCGCCGAATTTGAGTATCTACCAGAGGACGAACAATTTCTGAAAGCATGATGTTTATCCTAAGATTATTCAATGATGTGAGTTAATTGATGATACGTGAGTTCGGAGTCCCTACGGTAGTCGCTTCTTGGACGGAATAACCTACCGTATCCGCTTCACGTAGGTCGTTATGATTTTTCTAACCAAAGAATGAGGATTTCAAGGATATCTAACCACCATCCCAACTCTAAAAATTGCAGTTTTTTGACGGTGCGGGGTGGAAGAGGGACTTCAATTACTTTATCTTTATCCCCTTTCCACCTCTGGGGATGCTTCCTTGCGCTTGCGAAGCTCTACCCGAAGGGGCAGCTCTCCCCGAAGGGTCTCCGCCAAGAGAAGCGCGAGTTTGCTTCGTCGAACTCACGTCAGTGATTTATTTTGAAGCTTGTAATTTAAGATTTTGGTAACTCTGAATTCCAAAGATTTTTACTCCCAGG
>JASJEK010000259.1 GCA_030064915.1 Xenococcaceae cyanobacterium MO_234.B1 | reverse complement strand
GCAAAAGCTAGTACTCAATGACTGGCTTCGGATTTGTCGCTATTGGTATAACCGACAATTAGGAGAAAGATTTAATTGGTGGGAGTATAATCGTAGCTACATCGATAGATGTCCTCTAGGGGAGCATCTCAAATTTGCAAAAATATAGAAGGGGTAATTTATTCGCGAGTAACACTCGCGAATAAATTACCCTGATGATTAAGAGTCGTGAGATTCAGCTTCCAATCACGTCTCCAGTAAATTGTTTTTTAGGCTCTCAATTGTCTCGGTTCCCCACTGGGAAGTTCGGCGGTCAGGCTTCGCCTGGGGCGGAGCGATCGCCAACACCGAAAAAATCAGATATTTGAGTCGTTTTAGCAATCTGGTGGCGAGCAGCTTTCGCTGGCGCTGCGCGGTCTCGCGCTAGGAGCGAGGCCCATTCGCGGTCACGCAGTGGCGCGGGTACGCGCTCGCAGCCAAGCACAACGTAGACGAAATCAGAAATTATCGCCAATAACTGTACGTTCGCTCATTTTCGAGTGGTGTTAGGGATTTATGTCTTGCCCGGTCTGAGATGTAGCTGATAAATGGACTCTGGGAGTTTCATGAGTGAAAGGATCTGTCGCTGGAGAGCAGAAAGAGGTGTAATAAAAATACTAGAATCGGGCAAAAAATAAAGAGTGAGGTGAGAAAAAGCCTTGAGCATTTGCTCTGTAGAGGGACGAGCAGTGGCTCGTTTGGGATTACCATCATAAAGACCAGCCAAAGATTGTTGAGCGCTTTGTAGTGCCTGTCTGACCACAAACTCAATCAGAGTAAACACCCGCAAAGCAATGGTCAGCAAGAACATCAAGCCGGTAATGCGGTCTTGGTTTTGGAAATAGATGGGCAGCGCCGGCAAGCGACCGCGCTTAAAGCGGTGAAACCCACGCTCCAAGAGCCATTCATCCCGATAGTAAATTACTGCTTGTGGTAAGGTGAGCTGAGTCGTGACTGCATTGGTGACATACAATCGCCACCCCGCTAATTGTTCTGCTTGGGCAATGGCAGCAGATTGTAGTTGGAAGTTAAGTTGGAGGTTTATCCGAGTGACCTGCTCCTTCGGAGAATTAGCAGTGGGTCGCCCACGCCCTAAGTAGCGAGTTTCTGTGATGGTTTTTGTGGTGGTGGTTATGGAAAATAAATCCTTGACACGGTGACGCTTGAGGATGGACTCCGCCTTGTGTTGGAGTTGTTCTCGCTCATCTCCCGGTTTAGCCGCTAGTTTAGAAAGTGCCGCAGTAGCTCGTTCGAGACGTTGTTGTTGACCACGGATAGCGGCAGATGCGAGGGTGTGGGAGTAAACGACCAGATAGCGCTCATCCCAGCGCACCCACTTGGAACGTTTCCCCATTGAACCAGAACTTGCCCAACTCTACTTCAAACCCTTTCCCCACAGCAGGTTCCTCTTCATCCTGTCGCGGCAAGCGAATCTCCACACTGGGGGCAGGTGGGTTGAGTACCCATTGTTTGAGTAACTCTGGGTTTTGTCCAGTCATGGGCAGGGGAAAACAATAGATACCACCGTTAGACGCAATCTGGGCACGGGTAGCGATTGCCCCTGCCTTGCAATCGGCTAAAAAGACAAAGTGTTTGTGACCTATCACTTTCGCCATCTGCTGCCATGTAGGCCAATAGAGAGGGTCATCTGCCCCATTCCCCTCTAGGGTTGCACTCACCAATGGGATTCCGGCGCTTGTCTAGAGTTGCTAACAACTGCCGGTACTGTAGCAAGTCTGGACGTTTGTCTTTGGAGTGTCCATACCGCAGCAGACTTTCTGACTCGGATTCCTGCTGCTGATGATTCACACTCTTTACTACTGGTAGAGAGCTCGTGCCACTTCTGTGGGTAATTCATAGGCATGAATCAGATGTTGTCCCAAGTTCATTTCTATCTGTGCGCAGGCTTCTTCTTGTTTTCCTAATTCTTCCACAACCCTTGCCAGTCGGTCATCACTGGCATCTTTGGTCCCAATCGACCATCCAGTAACCAATTCCAAGATCTTTAGGTGCCTTTTCACCCAGTCTTCCACGGCACATAATCGATGATCTGCCTGGGTAATGATGTACGTCAACAGTAGTACACTCAATTGTCCATAACTCATTCCTTGATGGTTTCCGTGGGGCCGCGATAGGCTTTTATCTATCCATTTGGCAATCTCCATCTTCTTTAGCCACTCGACAATTACCGGAATATCATCTATTTGCTCAGAGCTTATTTCCCACGTTTCGCTATTCATTCTTGGGAGCCTCAAAAAACTTCTCTTCAGCTTACCCCACATGAGAGCGATTCCTTATGGACTAAGACAATTGCTCTATTCCTTGCCCCTCAAGGAATTAATTATTCTTGCCTTCTTGAAATGAGCGAACCGGCAGCTTGAAGTTTCTTACCATGTATTACGCGGTAGGGGCAAGACGGCTCTAGTAAGCAGACAACAAAAAGTTCTAATTGAAGCAAGTTCGGCAAATCGCTCCGGACGAGTCCCAAAAGTGTAAGTCCCTGTCCACCACTCCCAAACTCTAACTAAATTAATGGCACAGGCTGTAATAATATGCTGCAACCGAGTTTTGGGAAAGCCTCGATAACGAGACCGACGTAAACCAAAGGCTCTCGTCCCCTGAGAAATTGTACCTTCAATTCCAGCTCTGGCTTTATATTGCTCCTTAAATTCAGGAGTCTGTTGTCGTGCTCTAGCAGCAAAAAGAGTTTCATGCAATTGTTTGGGACGTAAAGTTAGGGTTCTGACTCCTGTTTTATCTCTGGTACAATCAGGACGGGCAGGACAATTTTGACAATTGGATTTATTAAATCTGACATAAATAACCGGCTGTTGATAAAGATTGAGTCTTTCTTTCCAAATACTAGAGGATTTTCCCCGAGGACATTGCACAACTAGTGAAGTCCCAATCTACGTTAAAATAGGCCAAGCCAAATCCCTTTCCAGCCCTTGATTGCCATTGTGAATCTGCCGGTGGAGGACCAATTAAATCGACATGATAATGAGTTTTAGAAGTGACAAGTAGCGGGCGCATCAATATAACCTGCGTCCACCAAATGCTGTTGGGGAAGTAGCTCTTGATTGGCTAAAGTTTGATGAACATTGTCAGTGACTTCATGGTCTTTAGTCGTTGATGGTTTTGTCTCAACATGGGTAATTACATGAGGGGCATCTTCATCACAAGTTTCTGAGAGTCGGAAAGGCAGCAGCAGCAACATGAACTGTTAAGTTTGGGATAGTAAAATCTGTTTGTGGGTTGAGTGACATAATTAGCTAGAGCAACTGGGAGGATAATCAACTTGAATCTATAAAATTCCCTGTATTACTTGTCAGCAAGTCAGGTCAGTTCAATCAATCTTTTCAAAGCTTTTTGAACTACTCTATAATCAGAAGACTGTTTACCTAATCTCAATTCTTCTAGAACTTTTTCCGATAAAGAACTCAATTTCTCTCGGTTGAGAGTCTTGATATCTGGGGAGAATTGTTGATTTTTTGCTGATATATTCAAATTCCCCCGATTTTGTCTCACCAGGTGTTCTAGCCAATCCGCTCTAGTCATATCAAGACACTCGGCAGCAATTCCTAGAGCTTTCCAGGTACTATCTGTTAGTCGAAGAGAACGAACTCGACGATAATCCTGATTTTTCAGGGTAAACTTCCCTTGTATATCCCGTTTACGCTTCATTTAACCTGCCCATGCAATACATGGAAATATTATCACCCCCTGCCATGTATTACTTGGGCGAGGGACAACCTCGGTTTACAAAATTTGTACTAATTCGCCACCTGTATCATATTTGTTTATAAAACGATTGCTTTCGCCAACAAAGTCTAAGCAATTGCGAACTACCTCAGATCTTTCGTACCCTACCTCGCCTTTCTTTTTTCCTTTTCATTGCACAACAGGTTCCTTGAAACTGCACTAGATAGATAGATTCAGGTATCTTCATCAGACCTAAAATTTGTTGTTGGAGAAAATTGAGAGGAGAGATTTCTGTTGAACCGTCTCGGTGAAAATATAAAGTAATTCCTCTAAACGCAATTAATAATTTTTCTGCTGTAGGACGAGTTGTTGACCGTTTGGGGTTCCCTTCATACATGCCAGAGAGAGACTGTTTGTCCCTCGCCAATTGACGACGAACTACAAATTCCATTAATGTAAAAACCCGCAGGGCTATCGTTAAGAGGAACATCAATCCTTGAATTCTCTGTTCATCTTGGAAGTAAATGGGCAAGGCTGGCAGACGGCCTCTTTTGAAACAAGGATTAATGCGCAGCGCCTGCCCGGTCTCGCGCGGAACGCAAGGCGCAAGAGCGATCGCCAACTCCACTGATCTTGAACCGTCAGTATCTGGATCTAAATCTAATAGTAGAAGACCTTCAAAATACTTAGAAATGAAACAAATATATTCGTATATACATAGATTAATCCAGAGCGTGAGCTGCTAAATATTCCAGGGCCGCAGCCGATAATAATCCCGAACGACTTTCACCGCGCTTTCTGGCAAAGCCATCGAGCCGATTTAAGATTCGCTCTGGGATAGTCACATTAACACGACGAACTTGACCTGATATTTTTAAGACATCAACTTCCACTAATGCCCAAGTTCCTCCTGCAAAATCTGGATTCTCAAAGTACTCCTCTATGGTCTTAGGCATCGGAATTTCTTCCCCATCCATCAAGATGCTTTCCAGATGACACTCAATCGCTTCGCTGGTATTAAGTAAAGCTTCATCCACCGTATCCCCAGCCGAAAAGCAACCAGGCACATCCGGAACGGTAACACCGTATATGCTTTCCGAATCTTTGTGCAGCACAACAGGATAACGCATTTATTTTTCCCCTACCTGGACTTTTTGGGACCATTCCCCACCAGCTTGCCGAAATATATTCTGAAAATTATTATTACACACTCTACACACTTTTGACTTAAACTTAGAAATAACATCATCATCGACTGTAATGAAACTATGGCTACTTTACACCTTGAGAATCTTCCTCCTGAATTACTGACTCAAATTGAACAACTAGCGAGTCAAAATCAATGCTCCGTTGACCAACAAGCGATCGCTCTCCTCCAACAATCCCTTCATCAACAACCCACCCCAGTTCCATTTCTGATTTCTCCCGAAACCGATCCTACCTGGTTACAACGATGCAAAGCTGTTCCGAGTCTCCAAGCCGAAATTGATCGTCATCCTCGTCTTAACCCCACTGATTTTGGTTTACCTGATAGTACTGAATTAATTAGAGAAGATCGCCAAAGATGAATTCATCTTTTCGCTGCGTCATTGATGCGAATGTTGGTATTAAGAGATTTATCGACGATCCTTTGACTGATCAAGTCAGAAGCCTTCTCGATACTCTCAATAACCCAGAAACGGCAATTTTTATCCCTGATTTGTTTTACATCGAACTGACCAACATCTTTTGGAAATACGTTCGTACTGGTCTTTATACTACCCCTCAAGTACAAACAGATTTAGCTCTTCTCAAAACTTTTCCCTTGAGAGTTGTTTCCACAGCAGAATTAATGGCCGAAGCCATTACTATAGCAGTTCATTATCAAATTTCTGCTTACGATGCTGCCTATGTCTCCCTATCTCAAAGAGTTCAAGCTCCCCTACTCACTCTCGATCAAAAGCTCATTGAGACTCTATCTACTTCCTCTTTCAACTTACTTTCTTTTGCTGATTTTTCTCTCTAAATCTACCAGTAGAAGACCTTCAAAATACTTAGGGCTGCTGTTTCGTCGATACTTTTAGTCCCAGCTTGATTATTTAAAGACTATCTAACTAGATCTTATAATATTTATATATATAAATTCTCTCCCCTTGTGTTATAATATGACAAGAGTTTGATTATATATATACAATCTCTTCTTTTTATTCCTAGTTATGTCTGTCGCTACATTGGAACCTTTATCTCAACAATTCGATGCTACTCGTGATGAAATTATTGCCAACTTTCGAGAGCGCATTCAGACTTCAAAACACACCAAGCTTAGAAAAGTCGAGTTAGAAGAATTAATTGAGCTCTTTATTACTCGCCTCCAATCAATGGATGAGGACGAGTCAATTAAACAACTCTGTGAAGCTGAAATTGCTTTACTGGAGGAAGGATATAAACCTCCATCTGTGGGAAAGAACTATTTACCTAAATATCGCAAAGCGATCGCACTAGCCATTGAAGAGCAACGTCTGGAATTGAATAACCACAATTCTCATTCCTATACTTATTTCAAGGACGGTGCGGAACATCTTACTACTGAACATTGGGCTTTAACTTATTTAAAGTACAGTCGCGCCCACTATGAGCAATTTGCTCAATCTACTATCCGCAACAATAATCTCAAACAGGATTCTCTTCAGCCTGTTAATCTGAGTCTCTATCTGGAACAGGTTTCTTCTCTTCTTGACAGTGATGACCCTCTCGAATTGGCTATTGCGATCGCTGCCGTCACTGGTCGTCGTTACAGTGAAGTTATGGCTCGTGGTCATTTTGAACCTACTGACCACCCGTACAAAGTTCACTTCTCGGGACAACTGAAAAAACGTGGTGCCGTTGATAGTTACACTACTTTTACTTTAGTTCCTACCTCACGAGTTCTCCCGGCTCTGGAGCGATTTAGAACCCATCCTACTATCTCCCATCTTCAAGATGCTTCCATTGAAGAGATTAATAAGCTGAATACTCCCATTAATCGCTCTTGTAAACAGTATTTTCAAGATACTGGTCTGGTTCCTGTTCTGGTTGGTGAGGCTGGTGTTACGATTCAGAATCTTCGTGGTATCTATGGTGAAATTGCTGTCCACCTCTTTTGTCCTCCTTCTATGGGTGTTCATCGTTTTATTCAACAGCGACTCGGACACCTGATCGCTGACCCGGAATTGGCTCATGGCAAAAATTCTGGTTCTACAGAACACTACTTCCATTACTATCTCATCGATCTCCAGGGTCAACAGTTAGCCAATAAAGGTATCCTGCTACAATCAACTTCCCTGGTTCTTCCTGTCCAAGACCCAGAAATTGAACCGTTAGAACTCCCCACCAAATCTGACACTATAGGGGATACTTCCACAACTGAATCTGTTTCTAATTCGGAAGTTCATCCTTCACCAGAGATTACTACTACTACTACTTCTTCTTCTTCAGTACAACCAGAGCCAGATTTGGATTCTGGGGATTTTATTGCTCACATTACTACTTTAATTAATAGCGATGACTATCAACATTTATTGGTCGGTCTGATGGCTGCTACTGGTCTTGATGCTGTTAGTCTCCTTAAATTACTCGTCTTTAAAAATGCTGCTGCACCACATCTGATTTTATATTGTCAGCAACTTCATCCCTCTCATCAACCTAAACAGCAGCTTCTGACTCTTCTTCCTGCTCCTGATGTTCTGGAGGCTCTTTGGAGTCTTCGTCGCCACCGTGATGCCATCGATTTTGCTCACACCCGTACTGCTACTGAAATTAATGCAGAGGTAGCCAAGTTTACCCCTACTGTTCTAGAGAGCGTGGGTCTAACTCCTAATCTCAATCTTCAGCACCATTACTTCCAACTCCTTCCTCTTCTTTTTCAACATAACTTCACAAGGGATGCGGGGGAACCTTCTACTTTTTCTCTTTCGACCCAGACTCAACAGAAACTGGCTCACTGGCAACAACATTTTTCCGCTGCTGATGTTGATGATACTTTAGCCCAGCTCATGGATTTAGCTTCTGAGGCTAAAAAATCCCCTACTCCTACACCTTCAGCTACAACGGAACAATCTCGACCACAGCCTCTTTCTTCCCCCTCTACCGACTCTGAACCTAACCCCTGGCTTGCTATTTCTCGTTTAACTGAAACTGTGGCTCATCTTACCAACCAAGTTCTGGCACAGAATGACCGCTTGTTAAATCTTCAATTCTCCCCTGCCCCCCATCCCAACTTTAATCCCCAGTCTCAGACAGTCCCCAAACCCCAAACTAAGCCTATCTCCGATTCCACTCCACCTTCTACTGGTTCTAAACCCGCTCCTAACCTAGATGCTCTCAAGAGTCTTACTAGTGATCAATTAAGACATACTCGCTCTCCTGGTGCCCCTACCGAAAAACTTCATCGGGCACTTGAAGCTGTTATTCAATACAATCAACAACAATCTGACCCCAACCA